>NZ_JBAIYR010000571.1:0-1219 GCF_036763145.1 Desulfovibrio sp. 1188_IL3213
AGGCCGGGGTAGCTTTTGACAACAGCCATCTGCATATGGCCCACGCGCTGGAGCAGCCTTTGGGCCGCTTTAGAAATCTCCCCCACGGGTTGCGTCTGGCTATTCTGCTGCCCGCTGTGGTTGGCGCATGTTACGCCGCAAAGCCCGACGTGCTGGCGCATGTGCTTGGCCCGGTAGCCCCCGGACTGCGGGGCATGCCCGAAGAAGCCGCTGAAGCGGCGCGGGCGGTGGAAAATTGGATATTCAGCCTGGGCATAACGCAAAAACTCCTGGACTTGGGAGTCCAGGAGTTCGATGTGGAAGAGTTTTGCAACTTCGTCGAGCAGACGCCTTCGCTGGGTCTTCTGCTCTCGGTGGCGCCGGTCAGCGTTTCCCGCCAGCTTGTGGCAAGAATTTATACTGAATCGTTGCGCCCCATGCGTTGAAATTGCCATCTCCTCCAGGACCGGCCTGATCTGCCGCAGTCCGGTCCATACCCAGCCCCTCCGTTTGCCGACGGCGGGGCTTTTTCTTATCACGCCCCAAGGCGGACGCCAAGCTCAAGTTTTTGCCCGGTCAGGCGCGTGTCGTAGCCGCCAAGGCCTTCAAGGCGCTTTTTGAATTCAGGTTTCTGCAGCAGGCTTTCCACGCCGACCACACGGGGGTCTTCCCTGAACGCTTCGGGAACAGCGAGATCCCAGCGTTCGCCCGCCAGGGGAACAAAGTCCAGTCCCATTGCTCTGGCCGCGGCAGCCACGCCGGGGCCGCAGTCGGCCCTTCCCATAAGCACGGCGGCTGCCACGGCAAGCTGACTTTCCACTTCATTTTCATAGCCTGGAACGTCCTGCGGCGTCATGCCGGCATGGCGCAAAAGGGCGTCAAACTGCATGCGGGTGCTTGAGCCTGCCTGGCGGTTCACGCAGCGCAGTTTCATGCTTTTTATGTCGGCCACGCTTTTGACGCCATGCGGATTGCCCGCAGGAACCACCAGGCCGACCTGACGGATAGCCAGATTGATCAGGGCAATCTTGCCCTCAGGCCAGTGCTGCCGCACAAAGGAAAAATTGAAGCCGCCCTTGTCGTCATCAGCCATGTGCAGCACCGCCAGATGGCAATGCCTGTTTTTCAAAGCCTGCACGGCGTCGGCGGCATCCGCGCCCGCGCAGACAAGGTGTATGGCGTGCGGCAGGCGCAAAAGCTCGTCGGCAAGCAGTTCCAGCGCCACGTCATCGCCTCCGGC
>NZ_JBAIYR010000572.1:0-1217 GCF_036763145.1 Desulfovibrio sp. 1188_IL3213
CACAGCCCCCACAGGCCCCCTCTGCCGACCGGCGTGCAGACCGCCGCACCGGCTGCCATGCCGACGGCCCAAAAGAGGACAGTGCGAACCTTTCAGTAAAAAAGCTCCAGGGGCAGCTTCGGCAGCCCCTGCCGACCATAAAAAGACGTCCGGCCTTTCCCGCAATAACGCAGGAAAAGCCGGACGTTTGCCTGTTGCCGCCGGGTGGCGCCTGCTATCAGTCTGACGCCGCAGGCCGGGGCAGTGATCCAGAATCTGCGGTTCCGCAAGCTACTGGATTTTGCAGTTGCCGTCCTTGCATTCTTCGCTTGAGATCACAGGCGTGGCCTGGAACAGCACCACCTGCTCGCGCCCCTGGTTTTTCACCAGTACCAGGGTAAAACGCATGAGCCCTTCGGGCTGGGCAGGCACGGCCGTACCCTTGAAGTAGCCGTTGCCCGTCACGAGCGTTGCGCCGCCGATAAGCGCGGTACGTGCGTTAAGGATGGTCAGGCGGTCGACCACCAGTTCCTTGTTTTTTATGGACTGGATAAAGTGTTCCTTGTCCTCGATATGCCCATTGGCGGCGATGTGCCAGTAATTGGGAGCCAGCAGGGTCTCAAGGGCCGGGATGTCTCCGGTCATGACCGCTTCGGTATACAGGGCCACGCTGTCGGCCTTGGCCTGTGCCGTACCGGCGGAAAGGCAAAAGACCAGAGCGCAGATAAGCGATGCCGCTTTCAGAAGTTTCATTGGGGTCCTCCGTCGTTATACTGGGCCGTCAGTGCGGCGGTAGTCCGGTGCGCCGTCGCAGATTTTCCGCCGTGGTTCCGGCGGCAAATTTGCCAACTGAAGCGCTTTCCTCTATTCTGTTCTTCCAACTGTTAAGCAAAATGCGTTCATTGTAAAGCTTCCCCTGCCGCCCCCAGATTTTTCGGCTATTTCTCCACCACAGTACGAGGTGTTCGCGTCATGCTCACCAATATTCTTCAGGCCATCGGCAATACGCCCATGCTGCGTCTTGATCTTTCGCAAAACATGCCCGGCACGGTCTGGCTCAAGCTTGAAAACCGCAATCCCGGCGGATCCATCAAAGACCGCGTGGCTTTTCATCTCATTGAAAACGCCCTTCAGTGGGGCGAACTTGAGCCGGGCGGCCTGGTGGTGGAGGCCACCAGCGGCAATATGGGCATCGGCATTGCCCTGGTTTCGGCCGTGCGCGGCCTGCGCTGCGTGCT
>NZ_JBAIYR010000573.1:0-1216 GCF_036763145.1 Desulfovibrio sp. 1188_IL3213
GGGTCGCATGTGGAGCCGTGAAGGCACGACCGGGGCAGGGGCGTGCCTGCCGGAACGCGATTGTTTTTGCGCATGTTCTGGCGGCGGCCGCTGTTTTTTTCTCGCGCGCTTCTATCAGCTAACGAAGGTGCTGCGTTTTCCCCATCGGAGAGAGCCGCGCCGGGGCCGCCGGCAAGCCCGGCAAGGGGCGCAATATCCGCATCTGTCTGATCGTGGGTGGAAGAGGCGCTTTCGGGTTTGCGCAGAAGGGCCACATAAAATCCCTGGGCCTGGGAGCGTGCGCCGTCCACCCGCAGTGTGCCTTCGCCGCCGGGCAGCTCTTCCCAGACAAAGCCGGGAAACGGCTGAATGTATTCGCGCACAAGCCCCAGATAGTCTTCGGCAAAGCGCACCTGATCTTCATTTTCGGCCACATTGGTGGTGCAGGTGGAAAAAACCATGCGTCCGCCGGGGGCCAGCAGGCGTTCCGCGTGGCGCAGCAGACGGCGCTGCAGGCTTGTGAGGCTGTCGAGCTTGTCTCCCTGCCAGAGCTTGAGCACCTGAGGATTTTTTTCCACGGTTCCCCATCCCGAGCAGGGGGGATCCAGCAGAATGTTTTTCCACGAGCCGGGGCGCAGGGGCAGGGCATCACCGCTGTATGAGCAGGTACCTGTGTGTACAAAGCCGCATTGGTGCAGGTTGGCCCGCAGCGTCGCCAGCCGCGCCTGGGAAGGCTCGTTGCCGAGCACAAAGCCGGTGGGACCCACAAGCTGTGCCAGAAAGCCCGTTTTGCTGCCGGGGCTGGCGCACATATCCAGTACGGCAGTGCCTGCTTCCGGGGCCAGCGCCAGGGGAGGCAGCATGGAAGAGCGATCCTGAATATAGATATAGCCGAAAAAAGCCGCCAGCGAACTGCCCAGCGGGCGAGGTTCCGCCATAAGGCGGCGGCACAGGGGGGAAAATGGCTCGGTTTCAAACTCATAGCCCTGGGCGCGTAGCAGGGCTTCCACCGAGGCGGTGTGCGTGTTTTTGCAGACAATACGAAACGAACGGGCGGCGGTTTTTTGCATGGGCGGCATAGTATGGAGATGTGGTTTCGGCTGCAAGCGGTTTTTATATCTTGTTCCGCGCTGACGGCGACGGTCCCCGTTAGATATTGCGCGGCGCGCCAACTGCGCGTATAGTGGGTGGATGTGGCGGCCGTGCCGGTTTCGCCCATCCGTGCCCGCGTGGGCGC
>NZ_JBAIYR010000574.1:0-1212 GCF_036763145.1 Desulfovibrio sp. 1188_IL3213
TCTGGCGGCTGCGTGAGCAGACGTTCGCTACGGAGGCGTAAGCGCAGTTTATCTGCGCGGTTAAACGCCGAAGTGAGCGTGCCTTAAACTTTGAGAATGTATATTCTCAAAGTTAATCTGCTCTAGATGTAGAGCATTTAACACTTGAAATGCTCACTTACGGCAGGCAAAAGCCCGCCTGCTCGCATTTCGTGGCAAGGATTTTCAGGAAAATCCTTGCAGAGCAGTTGCTCATTTTATTCGTCAACTGCTCTGAAGCAGCCGCGCGGGGATGAGAGCGGCCGGGCCGTTTTTGCCCCGCGCGGTTTTTGTATCCGTTTTTACCGGCATATTTTTGCCGTCAGGTTCGGGCGCGTATGGATTATCTTGTCAACGGCATTTCCGGCGCATTTTCCCTTTTGATGCATATGGATGCGGCCACGCTTTCCGCCGTGCGCGCCACCCTGCTTTCCACCTGCTATGCCATGACCGCTTCCCTGCTGCTGGGGTTGCCGGCGGGTTTTGTGCTCGGGTATTGCTCCTTTCCCGGCAAAAGGGCGTTGCGCCTTGTTTCCGACACACTTCTGGCTTTTCCCACGGTTCTTATCGGCCTGCTGGTCTATGCGCTCATAACGGCGCGCGGCCCCTTGGGGCAGTATGGCCTGCTGTTTACCCTGCCGGGCATGGCCGTGGGGCAGGCCCTTCTGGCCCTGCCCATTGTGGTCTCGTGGACCGCGCAGGCTGTGGAAAATCTGGACCCGCGCTGTCGCGACACCCTGCTGACCCTGGGGGCCAACGCCCGGCAGATGGCGGTGCTTTCACTGTGGGAATGCCGCTATTCCATCGGCATGGTCTGCATCACGGCCTTTGGGCGCGTTATCACCGAAGTGGGCGTAGCCATGATGCTCGGAGGCAACATCCGTTATGCCACCCGCACCATGACCACGGCCATAGCGTTGGAAACCAGCAAGGGAGATTTTGCCCAAGGCATAGCTTTGGGGCTTGTGCTGCTGCTGATGGCTTTTGCCGTCAATCTGGCCCTGGCTTTTTTCCGGCACAGGGGGCGCGCGTGAATGCTTTGCTGTATGAGGGGCGCGATCTGGTGCAGGTGTACGGCGGGCGCACTGCCCTGAACCTGCCCCGTCTTGAGGTGACAAAAGGCGAAACCCTGGCGCTCACCGGGCCGAACGGCTGCGGCAAGTCCACGCTGCTTCGCCTGCTGGCTTTTCTGGA
>NZ_JBAIYR010000575.1:0-1211 GCF_036763145.1 Desulfovibrio sp. 1188_IL3213
CTTCTTTGCGGACAGTGGTTTCCAGCGGCCCTTCGGGCAGGTCTGTAAGGGCCGTCAGCAGCAGGCAGTGAGAAGCATGGCTGGCCGTGCCGTTTCGTGTCGCGGGGGCGGGCAGCCACATGCGGCCGGTTACCTTGAGAAGGGGCGTGCCACAGGCTCCGCAAAAGGTTGCGCCCACTGGCAGCGGGGGCAAGGCCCATTGTTCGGGGGCCATGAGGACGTGCCACGGAAAGTTTTTTTCAAGAGGCATGCCCCCCGGCTGGAGCGGCAGGCACTGGTCTTTCTGGCAGGCGCGCACATGCAGCAGAATGTTCATAGTATGCTCCGGAAAAACCCCTGGCGGGTGTCGGATTCGTGCAAATAATAGAATATTGTAGCCGCAAGCGCGATGGGTTACAAGTCCAATACGCGCCCGCGCCTGCCCGGTCTGGCCGGGCGCGGAGCATATTTTTCAAGGAGTTTCAGTTATGACCACTCGCAGCCAGGATCAGACCCGGGACCTCAAGGTTCTCGGCACAGGCCGCCTTACCGCCCCTGAAGGAGGCCCCAGCGTTGCTCTGCTGGAGGCTTTTCCCAACTGTTTTCCGCAACGGCCCTATGTCATCAGCGTCAGCTTTCCCGAATTTACCTCGCTCTGCCCCGTGACCGGCCAGCCCGACAGCGGAACCATAACCGTTGAGTACATTCCCGACGAACTGTGCGTGGAATCCAAAAGCTTCAAGCTGTATATGTTTGCTTTTCGCAATCATCAGTCCTTTATGGAAACCATCACCAACAACGTGCTGGAAGACCTGCGCGTTTTGCTCAATCCCTGCTGGTGCCGGGTCAAGGGGCTGTTCGCGCCGCGCGGCGGCACGCGCATTCACGTTTTTGCGGAGACGTTCAAGGACGGCATGTCTGACGAACAGAACGCCCTTGTGCGTGAAACCGTCCGTTCCTGGAAATCCGAACCGGACCCGCACCGGCCGTAACCGCAGCCGCGCCGTCTGCCTTTGCATTCAGGCGGCGCGACCTTGCCCGGACATGCGCTGGAAAGCCATGCCCATCCCCAATATGTCATGAGCAGAGACTGTCAGCAGAAAAAAAGCGCGGCCCCGCCAGGCGGCCTTGCCAGCACTGCGGTCCTTTTGGGCGGCTTTGCCCTTTTTTCACGCCTGCTCGGTCTTGCGCGCGATATGAGCATGGCCTGGCTTTTGGGCGGCGGCGCTGCG
>NZ_JBAIYR010000576.1:0-1206 GCF_036763145.1 Desulfovibrio sp. 1188_IL3213
ATTTGTTGACTCGCAGTTGCCAGACCGCGAGATTTTTTAACAAATCAAAAGGAGTTTTACTCACTTGGGCAAAGCTATAAGCTTTTTAGAACCCCCCGCCTAGCGGGGGGTTTTCTAGTTACAAAAATTGCCGAGGCTGCTGCCCCGGCTTTTTCATTTTTGCGTTGAGCGAACGCCCTCTTTCGACATTCGCAGCGCTAATTTATTAATGCTGAAGCGATGGTGAATCGAGCCTCATTCTCATTTCGTCGATAATTCTTCTCAAACTTTGGTTAAAATCATCTTTCTTAACAATCTGCGTATTCGCTCCAAACAATCTGTGAACCTTCACTTCATCAGATGTAGGCGGCATGCTATTAAGATAATTTGTCCAGTTTGATAAAATACGTTCAATCTCAGTCCGTTGTTTTTCCGTAATCCTACTATTAAGTTTCATTGTCGTTTACACTACCGCAAACAAAAAAATTGCACAAGTTAATTAAGTAATTTTTTCCAGCCTGTGCTGAATGACGCACTTTGCTTTGACGCCAATTAATGCAAAAAAACAGCAAAAGGGCCTGTACTTTTACAAGCCCTTTGCCCTATCTGGCACCGAAAACGGTACTGGATCCACAAAGGATTGCTCCAGCCATTTTTTTAAATCAATTAAATTACCTTTTATGACGCCAGGATGCGCGGCACACAGCAAACAAGCTGGACTGGCTGCTCGCAGCCTCCTGTACCTCACTCTGCCCCGCCCCCCTCTAAGTAAACTGCGTAAAGGAAAGGGCCGAGTTCCCTCGGCCCTTTCCTTTAATATTTTCCACCAAGCGGTGGTATGACCATAGCTGAATTCAGCCCAGGCGTTAATTGCTTTTCATTGGCGTTGTTCACCAAGCATAATGCAAGGCAAACAAAAATAGCAGGGTGGACTTTCCTCATCTTGGGAGACATTCTTCATATGCTAGTCCTCCTTGTTATCTATGAGGATGCTCTAGAGCTTGTCTTATTTATGCAGAAAAATCCCGCTGAAGGCAAGAAAAATATAATTAATTTTTATAGCTAGTTACAAAAATACACACCTTTAATCCGCCAGACAGGGTAATCATCCCCTTTTTAGTAGCTCTCCAAAGTAGAGCCTATGCCGCCAGCTTACGTTTCATAGCTGGAGTGATGCCGCCAATGCCCATGTTTGGTCGCTCATTGTTATATGTCCACAGCCAGGCC
>NZ_JBAIYR010000577.1:0-1202 GCF_036763145.1 Desulfovibrio sp. 1188_IL3213
CGCGCGCCAAGGTGGCCGTGCTCTCTCGCGAACGCGATGTGGACCCCGTGGGCGCCTGCGTTGGCGTGCGCGGTTCGCGCATTCAGAATATCGTGCAGGAACTGCACGGCGAGCGCATCGACATTGTTGTCTGGAGCGCCGATATAGCCACTTACGCCCGCAACGCCCTGGCCCCGGCCCTGGTGTCGCGCATCGTGGTGGATGAAGAAGAAAATCTGCTCGAAGTCATCGTGCCGGACGACCAGCTCACCAACGCCATCGGGCGCAAGGGGCAAAACGTCAAGCTGGCCGCTCGCCTTCTGGGCTGGAAAGTCGATATATTCACCGAGACCCGCTACAACGAGGCCAATGCCATCGGTCACGGTCTCGAACAGGTAGCCAGCGTGGCCGAAGTCTCCATTGAGGCCCTGCTTGCCGCCGGCTACAGTTCGCTTGACAAGCTGCGCCAGGCCACGGACCAGGAACTTTCCGACAAGCTGACCATCAGCGCGTCGCGCATTGCCGACCTTCGTTCGGCCATCAACTTTCTGGCTCCCGTGGTAGAAGAAACGCCCGAATCCTCCGCTGTGGAACTGGGCCGGACGCATGCCGACGAGGAAGAATCCGGTCAGGACCATACTGCCGGCAGTCCTCGCGAGGATGCGCAAGATTAGGGGCAACCGCATGGGGGAAGGGCAAAAAACTGCCGTGGCCGCTGAAGGGCCGGTGCGCATGTGCGTTATGTGCCGCCGCCGCTTCGCCAAGGCCGAGCTTACCCGCCATGTGCTGACGCCCCAGGGAATTTTGACTATTGACGCTGAAAAAACCAGACCTGGCAGGGGCTGGTATCTCTGTTCCGATGCCGTATGCATGGCGAAATTCGCCAGGTTCAGGCCCGGGACACGGCGCAAGGGGGGTAAACATGTCTGAAGAAAAAATTAAAGTATCGGAACTTGCCAAGGAATTTCCGGCAGTGCCCAACAAGGATATGCTGCGCGCTCTGCGCGAGCTGGGCGCGTCTGCTAAGTCCATGGCCGGGTCCTTGACCACTGAGGAGGCGGCACGCGTGCGCGAACATTTTGCCGAACAAAAACAGGCGGATGCCGAGCGTTCCGGCTCACACCCCAACGTCATCGTGCGCCGTCGCCGTAAGGATGCCGACAAGGCCGACGCCCCTGAAATGACAGAAGCGGCTCCCGCCGCCAGGGAAGAAGCCGCTCCCC
>NZ_JBAIYR010000578.1:0-1201 GCF_036763145.1 Desulfovibrio sp. 1188_IL3213
CGCCCCCTCAAGGCTTTGCCGCGCTTATGGAACAGGCCACGGTACTTGTGCTGGCCTTGCAGCCCGAGGGGCTTTCAATGGGTTCGGGATTTTTTGTATCTCCGAACCATGTGGTCACCAATGCGCATGTGGTCGGCCCCGCAGGCAAGGCAGTTGTTGTCAGCAAGGCTACCGGCGCGCCCCTGCCCGCCCGCGTTCTGCTGTCCACACAAAGCGCGGGCCGCGATTTTGCCGTGCTCGCCGTTGAAAACAACCCGGCCATCACCCCCCTGCCGCTGACAACCGATGTCTGGCGCACGGAAAAAGTCAGCGCATGGGGTTTTCCCGGTGCCGTGACCAATGATGATCCCAAATTTCTGGCCCTGCTCAAGGGCAATGAAGCGGCAGCGCCCGAAGTGGTTTATACCGAAGGCGTGGTCAGCGTCATTCTGGAGCGCAACCCGCCCCTTATCGTGCATACGGCTACCGTATCGCAAGGCAACAGCGGCGGGCCGCTGGTCAACGACAAGGGCGAAGTTGTGGGCATCAATACCTTTATAAAACTGGATGACGGATCCTACAGGCAATCAAGCCTGGCGATTGTAAGCGCCAGTCTTGCGGATTTTCTGCGCGCTGCGGGAATTCCCTTTACTCTGGCTGCGCCCACGCCATCAGGCCAACCGGGCCAGGGGCAGACTCCCGGACAGGAAAAATCCTCCGCCCCTGAAAAGACGGCGCAAAAAGGCGCAGGTAACACCCAGGGAGGCAAGCCATGAGCATACGTATCGCTGTCAGCATGCGTGGCCCCATGCGGGCGCTTGCCAGTCAGGGCATACTTGCCACAGATTGCCACGCCCAGCTCAAGGCCATACTGCTGCAAAAACTGGGGCCGGAACATGCCGCCCTGCTTGCGGAGCCGCAGCACGACGCCGAAGGCAGCAGCGTGGACTGGTATGCCGAAGGTCAGGGACCAGCAATTGCCCTCAAAGACCTTCCGGAAGAAGAAGCCAACGTCCTGCGCGCCAAGGCTGCGTCTCTGGCACGTGACATCGCGGCCCTTTCCGGTACGCTTACCACGGATGCGCAGGCACGCCAGGCCCTTTCCGGCCAATTGCTGCGTCTTGCGCTGCAACATCCGTCAAATGACGACATCTGGTCCGTGAACGGCCAGCCCGTGCTCGTCAACTGGGGCTTTGCCCCAGGCAGCGCCGGCGCTTCGCCG
>NZ_JBAIYR010000579.1:0-1196 GCF_036763145.1 Desulfovibrio sp. 1188_IL3213
TGGGGCAAGGCTGCGCTGTGGTGGGTTCAAAAACAAAGCAGGATTGCAGGATTTCAGACATGGGCGGCCAGTCGTCCGGCGTGTCGGTTGCGGCTTGCTCCTGCGACGGCTGCTGCGCCACCTTGCGCCGTTTTTTCTCGGCCCTGGAGGGAGCGGCAATGCCTTTCGGTCCGTTTTTCGGTCCGTCCTGCAGTAGTGGGTCCGCAGACGCGGGATATACAGTGGAGGCGTTGCCCGCAGAAGAGGCGTCCCTGTCTGGCGAAGGCCGGTCATTGTCTGCCGGGGCATCTGGAGCAGCGTCGTGCTTCTCTTGGCCCGCATTGTGGGCGACAGCACCTTGACTGGAGGGCATCTGTGCTGCCGCGTCCGTGGGTGCGGAATCCGTGACCGCAGGGGATGCGTCATCTTCGGCCACGGAAAGCGCTTCGGGCGTACTGGAGGCATTGGGGGCGTCAGCCGCAAGCGCGTTCCGCTTTGTGGTCTGGCTCGCCTCTTCGCCTGGTGCGGGGGAGGACACGGCAATGCCGGGCAGTGCGACCTGATTTTTCATAATGCCAGTAATTCCCTGCCGTCGGTGTGGAAAAGATGCAGCCGCACGGGGTGGCCCGCGAAGTTTGCCGCCACTGCGGCGGCTTTGGCGGCTACCTGCCGTATAACGTCTGTTCCGGCCCTGTCTTGCAGGAGCAGTTCAAGGGCATGGGCGGCGGTGATGCAGTTTTTTACCTGCGCCGCGCAGCGTGCGCCGTACTGCTCACATACTCGGGCAAGGTCGGCCATGTCCAGGTTTGCGTGGCGGGCGTGGGTGTAGGCATGCCCCTGGGCCAGCTTGACCAGTTTGCCGAAAAAACAGCCCCACACAAGGGTGTCAAAATTTCCGGCTCCAGCAGCCTGCAAGGAAAAACCTGCAAAGTCAGCCACCTGAATAAAACACTGTTGCGGCATCTCCGGGTAGCGTTCCATCAGCAGGCGTTCGGAGCGTCTGCCCGTGGTCAGGGCAATGGAGCGGCAGCCTGTGGCCGCAGCCACGGCCAGGCCTTGCTGGATGGTGGCTTTCCAGGCTTTGTGGCTGAATGGGCGTACGGTGCCTTGTGTTCCCAGAATGGAAATGCCGCCCACAATGCCCAGGCGTGGGTTGAATGTCTGCCGGGACAGCCGCTCGCCTTCGGGAACGCTGATAATGACGCGCAGGAGCGGGC
>NZ_JBAIYR010000580.1:0-1191 GCF_036763145.1 Desulfovibrio sp. 1188_IL3213
CAATTGCTGCACCAACGCGAACCGGAAATTCTGGCCGCCAACGCCCGCGATATCGAAGCTACACGGGCCGCCGGGCAGGATTCGGCGCGACTGGATCGCCTTACGCTGACCCGGACCATTATGGAAGAAATGTGCGCGGCCTGCGCCCATGTCGCCAATCTTCCCGACCCTGTGGGCGCGACCGAGAGCCAGTGGCAACGCCCCAACGGGCTGCTGGTGGGCAAGATGCGCATACCGCTCGGCGTGATCGCCATGATTTACGAGGCCCGCCCCAATGTGACCATTGATGCGGCCATCCTGTGCATCAAGGCGGGCAATGCCGTTATCCTCCGTGGCGGCAGCGAGGCCATACATTCCAATACCGCTCTGGCTCAGGCCCTGCAGGAAGCCATGATGCAGGCCGGGTTGCCCGCCTCTGCGGCGCAGCTTGTGACGGTTCCGGGGCATGAGGCTGTTAACGCCCTGTGCAAGCTCGACCAATATATTGATGTGATCATTCCCCGTGGGGGCGAAGGGCTTGTGCGCGCGGTTACCGAAGCCGCCACCATGCCCGTGCTCAAGCATTTCAAGGGCGTGTGCCACGCCTATATTGAGCCGGACGCCGACTTTGCACGCGCGCTGGACATCGTTTTCAACGGCAAGGTGCAGCGGCCCGGCGTGTGCAACGCGCTGGAATGCCTGCTGGTACACAAGGATGCCGCCCCGCGTTTTCTGCCTTTGGTGGCGGAAAAACTCGGCGCGGCGGGCGTGGAATTCCGGGCTGACGCCAAGGCCCTGCCCCTTATGGAGAAGACCGCGCAAGGGCACGTTGTCCCTCAGCAGGCTGAAGACCTGGGGCAGGAATTTCACGATCTTGTGCTCGCCGTCCGTGTGGTGGACAGCATGGATGAAGCGCTGGACCACATCGCCCGCTACGGATCAAATCATACAGAAATCATCTGCACCAACGACTATGCCAAGGCCATGCGCTTTCTGCGCGAGGCTGACGCCTCTATGGTGGCGGTCAATGCGTCCAGCCGCTTCAACGACGGTGGACAGCTCGGCCTGGGAGCGGAAATCGGCATATCCACATCCAAACTGCATGCCTATGGGGCTATGGGCGTTGAGGAACTGACCACCACCAAATTCGTGGTGCTGGGGCAGGGGCAGGTGCGGCAGTAGTGACCACGCGGCGCACCCTGCGGCCCCCGG
>NZ_JBAIYR010000581.1:0-1189 GCF_036763145.1 Desulfovibrio sp. 1188_IL3213
GGGGGGGGGGGGGGGTGCGGATGAGGCGCGTGTCTCGTTTGCTGTGGGGCGCAAGCATGGCCGCAAGTTTTGCGCTCTGGTGGGTGTGGGCCAGGACGTGCGACTGGTCGGGCAGTATCCTGCCGCAAAACGGCGGCAGACTGCGGCGGGTGCATATCCCCGGCCATTGGGGCTGTCAGGCGGCGGGGACAGGTTTTACCGCAACTGACGGCCAGAATGTGTGAGGATGTACGCGGATACGCGAAGATGGACCAGTGCGTGGGGCATCAGTCCGGGTATCAGCCCTTGGTATCAGTCCGGGCGGGCGATAGCGGCGGTAACGCCGTCCACCGCCCGGAGCAGATCCTGGGAAGACAGGCAAATCTGTACGCCGCGCAGCCCTGCGCTTATATAGATGCTGTCTTGCTCAAGGGCGCTGGCGTCCACAAAAACGGGATAATTTTTCTTGCCGCCAAGGGGGGAGCAGCCGCCGCGCACGTAGCCTGTCAGGGGGCGCACGTCCTTGAGCGGAACCATTTCCGCATGCTTGTTGCCCGAGGCCGCCGCAAGGGCCTTGAGGTTCAGCTCGGCCCCGGCGGGTATGCAGGCCATGAGCACGCCTGTTTTGTCCCCACGGGCAACCAGGGTTTTGAAAACGCGCTGCGGCTCGACCCCGAGCCGGCAGGACATGGTGACGGCGGAAAGGTCGTTTTCATCCACGGCAACCTGATGCAGGGTGTGGGGGATGCCGTGTTTTTCCAGTTGGCGGGCGGCATTGGTCTTGGCGATCTTGGCGGACATGTTTTTCTTCGCAGGTTCTGGAGGCGTGGCAAGGGCGCTCAGCAGAGACCGAGCCACTGAATTATTTTGTTGCGCAGCGTTACCAGGTTAAAGGGTTTGGCAAGATAGTCGTCCATGCCCGACTGCATGATTTCATCCATGGTTTCTGGCATGGCTACGGCTGTCATGGCGATGATGGGTACAGCTTTGCCCTGCGGATTTCTGGGCAGGTTGAGGCGGATCTCACGGGTGGCGTGCAGGCCGTCCATGACGGGCATATACACGTCCATAAAGATCATGTCATAACATTGCTGTCCGGCTAAGGGGTAACAAAAAAGTCCAAAATCTCAGCAGTATGTGGTATAAGAAGTTACCACAACAACTTGCCACACAAGGAGATTTTGGACTTGAGCCATCATACTACACTCTT
>NZ_JBAIYR010000582.1:0-1183 GCF_036763145.1 Desulfovibrio sp. 1188_IL3213
GCCCGCGCCCAGTTGGAGGGGCCGCATTCAAAACGCTTGCCGCCATCGGGCCACGCCTGGTCAAGCGTGCGCAGAAAGGGGATGGGCAGCCAGTGGCCTTCCCACACCTCCACGGCCCGGCGGGCTTCAACGCTGTAGTCTTCGTCGCAGGGCTGACCTGTCAGTTGGTCGATAAAGCCGCTTTCCGTCTCTGCAAGGCAGCGCAGATAGTGGGTATAACGCCCGTCCGCATCGCCCTGGTTCTTTTTTTCTTCCCTGAAATAGCGGCGCAGCCTGCGTATGGATTCCTCCTGCAGGGCGAAATCCAGAAACTG
This sequence comes from Desulfovibrio sp. 1188_IL3213, assembly GCF_036763145.1. Taxonomy (NCBI): domain Bacteria; kingdom Pseudomonadati; phylum Thermodesulfobacteriota; class Desulfovibrionia; order Desulfovibrionales; family Desulfovibrionaceae; genus Desulfovibrio; species Desulfovibrio sp. 1188_IL3213. Next base: position 315 of record NZ_JBAIYR010000582.1, read on the forward strand.
CGGGCAACCACCGGGAATGATGCTCACCGGGGAAAGATAACGGGGTATGACATTCATGCTTATTTCCTTCTGAAGCGGGCGTCCCATTTATTATTGCCCGCGCCCAGTTCTCTGCCTTTGCACTGGGTTGTGTTTTCACTGCCGGTGCATTCCACCTTTTGAGGAACATATGTCCCGCCGCGGGGGCATCTGGCCTGGTCGGATTCAAAATTCAGCCTGTTGCCCTGAAAACGGGCCTTGGCGGAGCCGCTGCAGACCTGCCCGTTGCGCTCGCGCACAAATCGGCGGCCCTTGCCGTTTTTATCAAAGCAGTATTCCGCCACAATGGGTTCATTGGACGGGTGAGAATACAGACCTGTTTCACTGGTCCAGCAGCCCTCAAGAAAACTCAGGTCGTTCTTTTTGGCCGCATCTTCAGGAATGGTCAGATCCTCATTTTTTTTCTTGGGCTTTTCCGGCTGCTTTGGAGGTTCCTGAGGCTTGGGCTGCTCCTTGGGCTTTTCCGGTTTCGGCTGCGGCGCAGGCTTTGGCTCCGGCGGGGCCGGAGGCGTTTCACCCAGGAAAGGTTCCACCATTTCCGGGTCCGGCAGCGGCTGCGCCGGTTCTTCTTTTTCTACCTGAACGGGCGCGGGCTTCACAGGTTTGCACTGCGCGGCACGTTCCTGAAGCTGGTTCCATAAAAGCGCCAGTTCGTCTTCCAGGACCGCAGCGCGCTGCTCTTCGGCCGCAAGGCCGTTGCGATCCACAGGATGGCAGCCCGCAGGCAGGGGAGAAGGCAAAAACCCCAGGGCCGCAGCGAGAAGCCAGAGCAAAAGCAGAAGCAGGAGCAGGGGCAAGAGCCAGGGCAGGCAGCCCCCACGGTCTACCGG
>NZ_JBAIYR010000583.1:0-1181 GCF_036763145.1 Desulfovibrio sp. 1188_IL3213
CCGTGGTGGCCGTCCAGCCTGTGGCGCGGCGCTGCTCCAGCGGGCCGGAGATCGCCTCCAGATGTTCCCGCAGGGCCGTAAGCTGTTCCTGCGCTGCAAAGGGTACGCAGTAAATAGTGTAGCTGGACGCATAGACAGCGGCCAGCGCGTCTGTAAGATCGGGGTCTTGCTGGCCGCCTGCCATATCCGTCTTGCCGGCAGTGTACCCCGCCACAGTGCAGGACACGGCCAGGGCGATACGATTGCCCAGAGTACCCTTGTTTTTGGCGGTAAGCGTCAGGGTAGGCGTGCCGTCCTCCGGCGTGGTGATGGCAGCAGTGACGGGCAAATCCTGCGCATCGTTAATGGCCGCTACAAGATCAGCCAGCGTGTCGGCGGCGGCATCCTGATAACCGGCGGCAACGGCAACATAGCTATTGCCCACCGACAGCTTGAGTACCCCGGCGCTGGTGGCCTGCCCGGACAGGGTGACCGTGCCTTTGGCGGCAATGCCTGCGGAATGCGGCGGCACAGGCAGCACGGTGAGATCAATATACGGATAGGCAGTAATGGCGGCCCTGACCATCGTATGCGCCTGACTGCCGTAGCCAAAGAGTGCTGCTGCCGTGGCATCGTCGAATATCTGCACAGGCTCAAGAGGCGATGCGGATTCCGGCAGTTTCTGTGCTACAATCAGCACGCGCTGTTCGTTGGTGGCAAGGGTGCGCACCGCCAGCCTGGTATTGATTTCAAAATATTTACCCGGTTTGCGGATGCTGGCCGGGAGGTTGTCAAACGAGATATTGGCGCTGGCCATTGGTTACTCCTTCGTCTTTTTGCCCGGCTTGATCGCCTCGGGTACGAGATCGCCATCCACTATGCGGCGGCGGTAGTACGGGCTGTCGGCCACCTGCACGGCGGCGGCATCGTCAATATACGCTGTGGGCTTGTCTTCGCGCGGCACCTTGAGGCCGGGCGCGGCCTTGACTGTAAGCATGGTGGGCATGGCGTCCTCACACTTGGATTTGCAGGGTTATGTGATCTTCCGCTGCCGGTGGGTCTGTAGCCATGTCCTGCGGCGGCTTGAGCCAGTATTGCAGCCGCAGGCAATTCAAACCCGGCAGCGGCGCGGGATTGTTGGCATTGGCAGCGCCGGGGAAAGTCTGGCCGTCCGGCGGCAGGTAGCCGCCGGGCTGGAGCGT
>NZ_JBAIYR010000584.1:0-1179 GCF_036763145.1 Desulfovibrio sp. 1188_IL3213
AAAGCAGTCCTGATGTCTGCGGCGTTCTGCCACCCGTGGGTCGTCTTTTTACGCCGCCCCGCACGGGACCGCTCCCGCGGCCCGGGCGCAGGATGCCCACGTGATACCGCGCTGAAACGGGCGCGGCAAAATTTTCTTTCGTAGAAAGTCAAAACCAATCTGCTCCAAGGATGACAACATGACGCAAGTGGTTACACGATTCGCCCCCAGCCCCACGGGACACCTGCATATAGGCGGTGCACGCACGGCCATTTTCTGCTGGCTTCTGGCCCGTCATTTCAACGGCCGCTTTCATCTGCGCATTGAGGACACCGACCTTTTGCGCTCAAAGCAGGAATATACCGATTCCATCCTGGCTTCCATGCGCTGGCTCGGGCTGGACTGGGACGGTGAACTGACCTACCAGACGCAGCGCACCGACATTTACAATGCCTATGTGGACAGGCTGCTGGAAACCGGCCACGCCTACTGGTGCTCCTGTACCCCCGAAGCTGTGGAGGCCATGCGTGAAGAAGCCCGCGCCAAGGGCCTCAAGCCGCGCTATAACGGCTGCTGCCGCAACCGCGACCTGGGACCGGGCGAGGGACACTGCGTGCGCCTCAAGGCCCCGCTGTCGGGCAAGGTGGTCTTTGACGATCTGGTCAAGGGCAAGATCGCCGTGGATGTAAGCGAACTGGATGATATGGTCATCCGCCGCGCCGACGGCATGCCCACCTATAACATGGCCGTGGTGGTGGACGATCACGACATGGGCATAACCCACGTCATCCGTGGCGATGACCATGTGTCCAATACGCCGCGCCAGATTCTTATTTATGAGGCCCTGGGGCTGCCCGTGCCGCGTTTCGGCCATGTGCCGATGATTCTCGGCCCTGACCGCCAGAAGCTTTCCAAGCGCCACGGCGCGCGCGCCGTTATCGAGTACCAGCAGGACGGCCTGCTGCCGCAGGCCCTTGTGAACTATCTGGTGCGTCTGGGCTGGTCCCACGGCAATCAGGAGCTGTTCACACCGGCGGAGCTGGTGGAATTCTTCGACGGCGGCAATCTCAATCCGGCGGCCGCAGCCTTTGACCCGGCCAAACTGGAATGGTGCAATGCCCATTTCATGCGCGAAATGCCCCTTGCGGATCTGGCCGCGCTCACCGCGCCCTTTGTGGAGCAGGCGGGCCTCGGCAAGCA
>NZ_JBAIYR010000585.1:0-1176 GCF_036763145.1 Desulfovibrio sp. 1188_IL3213
GCCTGCCCGCGCGGGCCAGCCGTGCGTGGCCCCGCAGTGGTGGGGCGGTTGCGGCGTTTTGCTTTTTGGGAAGGGGATGTTCATGCGGTCATCAGGGCAATTGTGTTGTGCAATTGCCCTGATGACGCTTTTGTCTGACTGGCTGCGCCAGCAGTTTTTTTCCTTTTGGCGCGTCAGTGGTGCGAGGCAACAGCCTCGGGGAACCTGCATTACAGTGTCGGCAACCCCAGCAGCACCCGGGCCGATACCGCCACCTGCATGAGAACCTGGGAAATATCCTTGACGGCCTGCATGCTCTTGGATTCCACCTTGGGCAGCACCAGTATCTGGTCGCCGGGGGAAATGTCGCCCCCGCCCTGGGTTACAGAGCCGTTCTGGTGCATGACAAGAATCTTGCTGCTGTCGGCTCGGCTGGTCAGGCCGCCCGCGCCCTTGATGTAATCGTCCGCATCTTTCTTTTTGCCCCAGAGCATGGCCTGCGGAACCATGACCTCGCCGCTCACCAGCACCACATCGCTCTTGGTGGGGATAACGATAACGTCGCCCTCTTCAAGGCTCAGGTCCGCCTTGTCAGGGCCGCCGTCCAGCACCACCACGCCTTCAGGCTCGACGGCTTTGGCGCGTTCCACGAACTTGGAGACCATTTCGGCTTCCTTGGCGCGGATTTGCGCTTCTTCCGTGCTGGCCGACGAGGCGGTAAGGGCCGTTTCCTCAAGGCGGCGCAGGGAATCGGCAATGGCTTTCTTTTGTCTGGCGGCCACGCTCTTGCGCTTGATGTACATGGCTTCAAGGTTGGCGCGTTCCGGTTCCACGGCGATGAAGTTTTTTACGTCCCGCAGGCGCGCGCCCTGGCGCACGGGAAAGCGCGAAGCACCGCGCACGGCCCCCTGCACTTCGATCATGATGGTATTGCCCGGAGCGTCAGCGATGAATTGCACTTTGTCGCCGTCTTCGAGGTGGAGGGTGCGCAGGTCCTTGAGGGGAAGATAGGTGCTGTAGGGCGCGCCGTTGCGTGTTCCGTTAAGGGCGATATGCGAGGCACGGCCCTCGGGATCGGCCAGGTCCATAAGCGCTGCTCCGGTGGCCTGTCCCTTGGGGAATTCAAAGAGCGCGGGGTTGCGCACCACGCCGGTGGCCGTGATGGTGGGGCCTTTTTCGCCCACCACAAGGGTGTCG
>NZ_JBAIYR010000586.1:0-1175 GCF_036763145.1 Desulfovibrio sp. 1188_IL3213
GATGCCCTGAGCGTGCACGCCATGCTGGCCGCCATGGCCCGGGACGGCGTGGATGTGGCCGTGATGGAGGTTTCCTCTCACGCCATCGACCAGCAGCGGGTGTGCGGCGTGCCTTTTTCCGGCGCGGCCTTCACCAACCTGAGTCAGGATCATCTTGACTACCACAGGGATATGGAAAGCTATTTTCAGGCCAAGGCCAGGCTTTTTCTTGAGCTGCCGCGCGCGGACAAGTCAATGGCCGTCAATGCCGACGATGCCTGGGGCCGCCGTCTGCTGGAACTGTGTCCCACGGCACTTTCCTTCGGCCTGCAAAAGGGCGCGCCCAACAGGCGGCATTTGTGGGGAGAACTGCTTTCTTCCACCACAAAAGGCTGCCATCTGCGCATGAGCCTTGAAGATATGCAGTGGGAACTGCGCTCACCCCTTGTGGGGGCCTTCAATGCCTCAAATCTGCTTGCAGTGCAGGCCGTGGCGCTGGAAATGGGTATTGATCCCGAAGCCTTCAAGGCTTTGGAAAGCTTTACGGGGGTCAGTGGCAGGCTGGAACGTGTAGAAAATCCGCAGGGGCTTAATATTTTTGTGGATTACGCCCACACGCCCGACGCGCTTGAGAATGTTCTTAAAGCTTTGCGTGATGCCGGTTTTGAGCGCGTGATCACGGTTTTCGGCTGCGGCGGCAACCGTGACCGCAGCAAAAGACCCGTCATGGGCGAAGCTGTGGCCCGCTGGTCGGACGTGGCCGTGCTGACCTCGGACAATCCGCGTTTTGAAGACCCGGAAGCCATCCTCAAGGATGTTTTGCCTGGCCTTGCCAATGCCAGAGAGGTGGTGGTCGAGGTTGATCGCCGCCAGGCCACATCCCGGGCTTTGGGCATGCTCGGCCAAAAGGACGCTTTGCTTATTGCGGGCAAAGGGCATGAGGATTATCAGATTATTCAGGGCGTCAAACACCACTATAGCGATCAGGAAGTGGTGCGGGAGATACTCCGGTGCGCCTGACCATAAATGAGGCGGCGACTTGTCTGGGATCGCCCATCACCTTGCCCGAAGCGGAAAACGCCGTCCTGACCGCGGCCGTGACTGACAGTCGCGAGGCAGGGCCGGGAGCGCTTTTTGTCTGTGTACCCGGCAGCAGGGTGGACGGACACGATTTTGCCGCAGCGGCCGTAGGGCAG
>NZ_JBAIYR010000587.1:0-1173 GCF_036763145.1 Desulfovibrio sp. 1188_IL3213
GCGGTGCAGGCTTACGGTGCGGCAACCCATGCCGTACACGCGCTCCAGATGGGCCGCATGCTGAATGAGGGCCAGCAGGTCAAAACGCCAGGGGCCAAGGCCGAGCAAAAGACCCATGCCCACATCAGGCACACCCGCAGCAAAGGCCGTATCGGGGGCCTCAAGGCGCTTGACGTAATCGCTTTTCGGGCCGGCCACATGTGCCGCGCGGTAGCTGGCCTCATGATAGGTGTCCTGATAGATGAGGATGGTCCCCACGTAGGCGTCGAGCAACGTTTCATACTGGGCGCTTTCAAGCGGCCCCACGTTGACGTTGACGCTGTGGATTTCACCCACGCCGTCAAACACCGTGTACAAGATGCTGATGGCCTCGGCCAGGTACTCCACATCGGCATTGGGCAATTGCCCGCTGACCAGAAAAATACGCTTGTGGCCCTGGCGGATAAGGCGCAAGGCCGCCTCGCGCATTTCGGGCGAGGTCATATACTTGCGCTCTATCAGCCCGTTTCCTTTCCTGTTGGCGCAATACAGACATTCACTGCCGCAATGGTTGGAAAGGTGCAGCGGAGCGGAAAGAACCATGCGGTCGCCATAAACCCGCTGCTTAACCTCATCGGCAACCGCCAGAATGCGCTCATGCTCCACGGGGTCGTCAACCCGCATAAGTGCCACGATCTCATCGGCGTCCAGCGGAACCATCTGCATGGATTTATCCAGAATATCACGAAGCTCAATGGCGTCCGGGGCATCCTGACGATCCAGGGCACGCTCAATGGCAGCCACACTAAACCACCGGGGCAACGATTCCACAGACATGAGTACCAACCTCACACACGTTAAAAAACCTATAAAAATGCAGGGCGATCTTGCCTTTCAAAATACTCGTTCAAATTCGGCGATTCGATTGTCCATTATTTCACATATCTCGTCAAGCAAAGGCCGACGCTTCATGTGGATTTTTGCCGCCCGTGCAGATCCCACGCGCTTCTGCGGGGAAAGTACTGTAAGAAGAGCATGCCCGCCTGCGAAGGCCAGACGGCAAAAACAAACAGCGCAGCCCACAGCCCGCCCCGCCATTGCCCCGCAGTGTTTTTTCCTGACGGGCCGCCGCACTTCCCGGACTTCTTGCACGTCCCGCGCTTCCTGTCCTTCCAGCGCCTCACGCGCCAGCCG
>NZ_JBAIYR010000588.1:0-1165 GCF_036763145.1 Desulfovibrio sp. 1188_IL3213
CTCTCCCTTTCCAGGTACATGGCTGCCCTGCTGGGTGAAAAGGTGGGACACACTGTGGGCTTGCGTATGCGCGACGAAAACCGCACCGGCCCGCACACGCGCATTGAGGTGGTCACCGAAGGGGTGCTCACCCGCATGCTGCAAGAGCAGCCGGATCTGCCCGGCACGGCCTGCGTCATCTTTGACGAATTTCACGAGCGGTCGCTTACCGCCGATATGGGGCTGGCGCTCTGTCTGGAAAGCCAGACCGTTCTCAGGCCTGACCTGCGCCTTGTGGTCATGTCTGCCACACTGGACGTTCAGGCTGTATCCGGCCTGATGGGACAATGCCCCATCATCCACAGCCCGGGACGCTGCTTTCCGGTTGATGTGCGTCACCTGCCCCTCACACTTCAGGCAGGGAGGCTTTCACCTTCGGCGGGCGGCGCTTCCGCCCTGTGGCAGCACATGGCCGGTGTAATACTTGCCCTGATGCAAAAAGAACCCGGCAGTCTGCTGGCGTTTTTACCCGGCACAGGTGAAATCCGCCAGACAGCCGCATTGTTGGAAGAACGCCTCCCCCCCGACGTGTGCCTGCACACGCTTCACGGCAACCTTTCCGCAACGCAGCAGGATGAGGCCATTGCCCCGGCCCCGCAGGGCAAGCGCAAGGTGGTGCTAGCCACCTCGATTGCCGAAACCTCACTGACCATAGAAGGCGTGCGTATGGTTGTGGATGCCGGACTTGCGCGCCTTTCGCGTTTTGACCCCGCCAGCGGCCTTTCCCGCCTGATAACGGAGCGCGTTTCTCTGGCAGGAGCGGATCAGCGCACCGGCCGCGCCGGGCGGACAGAACCCGGCATTTGTTGCCGCCTGTGGGCCAGGGGAGAGGAAACGGGCATGCGCCCCCATATCCGCCCGGAGATCCTGGATGCGGATCTTACCGGACTTTTGCTGCAACTGGCGGCATGGGGAGCATCAGATCCTTCGTCCATGCTCTGGCTTGATGCGCCGCCCTTGGCGCACCTTGCCGCAGCCCGACAATGCCTTGAGCTTCTGGGAGCCTTCACCTCTGACGGAAACCTCACGGACCTCGGACTGCGCATGGCTACACTGCCGCTTGAGCCAAGGGCCGGACGCATGCTTCTGTGGGGCGCGCAGCACGGGCATGGACCGCTGGCCTGCT
>NZ_JBAIYR010000589.1:0-1158 GCF_036763145.1 Desulfovibrio sp. 1188_IL3213
AAACCGATGTGCGTGCGGCAGATGATAAGGCTCGGGCGGTCCTTGTCAGCCCTGGCCTCGGCCAGGGCCTTGTCCAGAGCGGCGGCGTCATGCCCGTCAACCGGGCCGATGACCTGCCAGTTGTAGGAGCGGTAGCGGGCGGCCACGTCTTCGTTGAACCAGCCGTCGATCTTGCCGTCAATGGAAATGCCGTTGGAGTCATACATGGCAATGAGCTTGCCGAGGCCCCATGTTCCCGCAAGGGAGCACGCCTCATGCGACACGCCTTCCATCAGGCAGCCGTCGCCCACAAAAACGTAGGTGTTGTGATCCACAACCGTGTGCCCGGGGGTGTTGAACTCCGCGGCCAGCATGCTTTCGGCCAGGGCCATGCCCACGGCGGACGCAATGCCCTGGCCCAGGGGGCCGGTGGTCATTTCAATGCCCAGGTGCGGTTCGTATTCGGGATGACCGGCGGTTTTTGCTCCCCACTGGCGGAAATTACGTATTTCTTCCATAGGGATGTCGTAGCCCGTGAGGTGCAGCAGGGCGTAGAGCAGCATGGACGCATGCCCGTTGGAGAGCACAAAGCGGTCGCGGTTGAACCACAGGGGATTGGCAGGATTATGCCTGAAACCATGCCTCCAGAGGGCTTCGGCCATATCGGCCATGCCGAGGGGCGCGCCGGGGTGACCGGAGCGGGCTTTTTCAATAGCGTCCATGGCAAGGGCGCGGATGGCGTTGGCGCACTGTCTGCGGGTGGGCATGATCATTCCTCTATTTTTGCTTGGGATGGGTGAGGGCAAAAGTCTGACGCCGGGCGGCGTCCAGCAGCGCGGGGCGCTGTTCGCGACCGGCCAGCGGCTTCATGAAGGCGGCCAGACGGGCATCGTAGGGCTTGTGGCCGAAAAAGGCCGAGCCTGAAACCAGCACATCGGCCCCTGCTTCAACCAACTGGGCCGTATTTTCGGGGCATACGCCGCCGTCTACCTGAATGAGCACGTCCTCGCCGCCGCAGGCGTCCAGCAGGCGGCGGGCGCTGCGAACCTTGTCCAGAGTGGCGGGGATAAAGGTCTGGCCGGAAAAGCCCGGATTGACGCTCATGACGAGCAGCATGTCCAGATCATTGACAAGCCAGCGTATGGAGCCGAGGTCCGTGCCGGGATTGAGCGCCACGCC
>NZ_JBAIYR010000590.1:0-1156 GCF_036763145.1 Desulfovibrio sp. 1188_IL3213
TTGGACGAGGCGGCCAACCGTGCATTGTCCGACGACCGCTGGCCCCTGGTCGGCATGATCGTGCCCATGGCCGGTACTGACAAGCGCATGTCCGCTGCTGTGCGCAGCCTGCTCCTTCAGAACTATCCCCGCTATTTGCCTGTGCTGGTCACCGCCACTGACGATGAGCCCGCGGCGGACCTTGTGCGGCAAATCCAGCGGGATTATCCCCACGCGCGTCATGTGGTGGCCGGACAGGCCCGCAATTGCGGCCAGAAAAACCACAACAGCCTTTGCGGGGTGGCCGCGGTCAAAAACAAGGCCGATGTCTTTGTTTTTTGCGACAGCACCCATATGGCCCGGCCGGATTTCATGCGCCACCTGGTGGGGCCTCTTGCCACTGGCGAGGCGGAATTTTCCACAGGCTACCATGTGGTGAATCCCGGTGACCATCGCCCCGTGACCCTGGCGTATGCCCTGTGCGTCCTGCTCATGCGCCTTTTGCAGGCCGTTTCGTCCTTCACCCAGCTTTGGGGAGGGGCCATGGCCATGACCCGCGAGGCGTTCGGCAGATACGCCGTGGAGGACTTGTGGGCGCGCAACGTGGTAGACGACTGTTCACTTTCGGCGCGTTTGCAAAAACTGGGGATTCCGGTACGCCTTTGCCCCGGCGCGCTTCTGCACACCGAGGCCGACAGGCATGAGCGCCACGTCTGGCGTGCCTGGATGGACCGGCAAGTGCTTTTCCTCAAATTTTGCATGCCCATGCAGTGGGTGTTGCTGGGCGTTATGGGCATTGTCATGGCCGTGCCGCCCCTGGCAGCCATTTTCATTCTTCTGGGCGGGCTGCTGCACCTGAGCAGCGCCCCGGCAGTGTTGCTGGCGCTTTTGTGGATAGCGCTTCTGTCGGTGATCCTGCACCTGTGGCGGGGGCTGCTGCGGCACTCCATTTCATTTGTCCGCTGGTTTCTGAGCTTTTTTGACGCGGTAGCCATGTTTGTTCTGGTCTACATTCACAGTCTGTCCGCCCGGAGCATTGTGTGGCACGGCTTGCGCTATGTGGTGGGGCGGGGCGGCACTGTGCGGCGGGTGGAAAGGCTTTTTTAGGTTTGCCCCCGGTCTGGCGGCAAGGTTTTCCTCTCTTTGGGCGCATGGCGCAAGAGACGGCCGGGCGCGC
>NZ_JBAIYR010000591.1:0-1156 GCF_036763145.1 Desulfovibrio sp. 1188_IL3213
GGCGGCTCAGGCGGTCGAACCACAGGTAGATGACCGGCGTGGTAAACAGGGTCAGCACCTGGCTGACGATCAGGCCGCCCACCATTGTTACGCCCAGGGGCCGCCGCAATTCTGCGCCCATGCCCCAGCCCAGCATAAGGGGCAGCGCACCGAGCAGGGCTGCCATCGTGGTCATGAGAATGGGCCGCAAACGCAGCAGACACGCCTGACGTATGGCCGCCAGAGGCTCCTTGCCTTCATTGCGCTCGGCATCCAGCGCAAAGTCGATCATCATGATGGCATTCTTTTTGACAATGCCGATAAGCAGGATAATGCCGATAATGCCCACGACCCCAAGTTCCATATCGGCCAGCATCAGGGCCAGCAAGGCTCCCACTCCGGCCGAGGGCAGGGTGGAAAGGATGGTTACCGGGTGGATATAGCTTTCATACAGCACGCCCAGAACAATATACATGGTCACGATGGCCGCCAGTATGAGCCACACCTGATTGTTGGTGGACGCCATGAAAGCCTGTGCTGCCCCCTGAAACTGGATGCGCAGCGAATCCGGAAGCTCAAGGCGCTCGAACGTGCTGTTCACCGCGGCCACCGCCGCGCCCAGCGAGGAATCCTGCGCCACATTGAATGCAATGGTGGCTACGGGAAACTGCCCCTGCCGCGCGATGGAGAGCTGCGTGGGCCGCTCCTCAATGGTTGCGATGCTCGTCAGCGGCACGGGTTTGCCGTCGCCGCCCTTGACGTAAATATTTTCTATATCGCCCGGTCCCTGACGAAAACGCGGGGCCACCTCAAGCACAACCTTGTACTGGTTGGTTTGTGTAAAAATGGTGGAAATGAGCCGCTGGCCCAGGGCGTCATACAGGGCGTTGTCTATATCCGCCATGCTGATGCCGAGCCGCCCGGCGGCGTCACGGTTGATGTTGAGCCAGGCCATGCGGCCCGGAGCCTGATAGTCGCTGGTCACAAGCTCCAGTTGGGGCTGCTGCCTGAGGGCTTCAACCATGCGCCGCGCCCAGGTGTCCAGCTGCGCCCTGTCCAGAGCTTCCACCGTCAAAAGTACTGCGCGCATGGCAGCCTCCTTGGTAAGCACTGTTTCTTATGCAACCGTTGGCGGCAAAGGGCCGGAAACGGTCGGCATGCAGCCCCTGCGGGATAA
>NZ_JBAIYR010000592.1:0-1153 GCF_036763145.1 Desulfovibrio sp. 1188_IL3213
GCATCGGGGGCCGCAGGCCCGGCAAGGTGACTCTGGTCAAGAGCCGCGTTCATGTTGGTCAGGCCCATGTCGTGCAGACCGGTTTCTCCGAAAAGGCCGGTGCCGTCCTGTTCTGTGTCCTGCCCGTCCGTGGCCGCGAACAGGCTGTCGAGGCTTTCATCGCCGTAGGTCAGGGTGACGGGGGGGTACAGTTCGGCAAAGTCGCTGCCGTCGCCCCCCTCATTGCCGAGATAGCCGTTGTGCAGGGCATCATCCCCTTCTTCAAACAGATCCGGCAGGTCTGGCAGGTCTGTGAGCATGTCTGCGGGCGTGCCTGGGGACATGTCGGCAGGGTCGCTCAGGAAGGCGAAAAGCGGCTGCACCTGTCCGTCCGCGTCTTCACTGAAGTGCGCCAGGGCCGTGGCGTCATCAAGAGTATCCGCCCCAAGAGCGTCTGCCCCGGGAACCTCCGCATGCGCGGTATTGTCCGGCTGCGCGCTGAAGATGGTCTCCGGGCTGTCGCCTGTTATGTGGTCTGTCATGAGGGCCGGGCCGTCGTGATCGGCCAGGGGCGAATCCTGCATGCCGTCATGTCCGGCGGCATGCTGCGCGTCCTGCGTATGGTGCTCCGCGCCGGTTTCCGCAGGCATCGCGAAACTGAAGGGGCTGGGGGAGTCCCCCTGGGGGGCACTCTCCGGAGGCTGGAAGGAATAGTCGACGCCTGCACTGTTGAGGGTGTTCAGAAGGTTCTCGAAGCTTGTCTCAGAAGGCAGGTTATTGGGGTCCAGCCCGTAAAATACGACCTCTGAAAGCCCATCAATAAGATTGCCGTTCACTATGTCGGTGAGCCATGCCCCGTAGTGCTCCACAAAGTCTGCTGGGGTATCGGCTTGCAATACCAGGGTGTAGGTTCCGCCGTTGTCGACGGACACATTCAGGCTGCCCTGCTCGACCTTGCCGTTGAGAGTAAGGGTGTTGTCGCCGCCGCCCAGGTCGATTTCGTTGCGGCTGCTGGCATCGCCAAGGATTTTGCCGTTGATGGTCACTCTGTCGTCGCCGGCGCCGGTGGTGATGATGTTTTTACCGCCGTTTGTGGCCTGCATGGCGATGCCCTGACCGTCCTTGCCGGTGGCGGTGAGGGTGACGCTGTCGCCCGTGCCGCCCGCCACGGAAT
>NZ_JBAIYR010000593.1:0-1146 GCF_036763145.1 Desulfovibrio sp. 1188_IL3213
ATACACTTTTCTCCCAGATGCTATCTCTGATTCCCAGACATGTTTTTCAAAAGCTCGAACACCGGCACAAAGTAGGGCGGGCCTCACGCAAATTCGGCTTCAAGGAGCAGTTCACCGCCATGGCCTTCATACAGCTTGCCGCAAGGCGCTCCATGCGCGATGGGTTGCGTTGCCTGGCCGCAGCCGGGAACCGCTTGTACCACTGGGGCCTGAAAAACGTGGCCCGCTCAACGTTCGCTGATGCGAACAACTCCCGGCCCGTGGGCTTTTTTCATGACCTGTTCGCCGAAATGTACGGCTTGTGCGCGACAAAAACTCCGAAGCACAAATTTCGCTTCAAATCCAAGCTGTTCAGCTTGGACGCTACCACCATCAAGCTTTGCCTTTCGCTCTTCCCATGGGCTTCGTTCCGCCAAGCCAAAGGCGGCGTCAAAATGCACACCCTGCTGGACCATGACGGGCATATCCCGGCTTTCGTAACCGTCACCGACGCCAAAACACATGAAAGTCGTATGGCTCAATCCCTGGAACTGCCCAAAGCCTCCATAGTGGTTTTTGACAAGGCGTACATCAGCTACCCCTGGTTTCGAGCCCTTGAGGAAAAAGCCATCTTTTTCGTGACCCGCCTCAAACGCAACGCCGTTTATAAGCTTTTGGAGCGCCGCCCGGTGCGCCGGGGGACCGGTGTCACTTCCGATCACATCATTGAGGTCGTCAGTCGGGGAAAAGGCCTGCGGCTGCGGCGTATTGGCTACCGCGACCAGAAAACCGGAAAACATTACGAGTTTTTAACCAATAACTTCCGGCTCTCGCCAAAAACCATTGCCGACATCTATAAAGACCGCTGGCAAATCGAGCTTTTCTTCAAGGAAATCAAACAAAATCTGCGCATAAAGACCTTTGTCGGCAACTCGGAAAACGCGGTACTGATTCAAGTCTACACGGCCCTGACGGTGTACCTGCTGCTGGCGTACCAAAAATTCCTCAGCCGCATCGGGATGTCCGTGCAGCAACTTTTCCAACTCATCCAGCTCAACCTGCTCGGTTCGGCGTCTCTGGAAGAACTCCTGAATCCACGACGGCGAAGAAAAGATAATCTTCAACATCTCAGCCTATTAGAATTGGGTGCTTAGCCGGACAGCAATG
>NZ_JBAIYR010000594.1:0-1145 GCF_036763145.1 Desulfovibrio sp. 1188_IL3213
CGGGGCCGTCTGGCCCGTACCCGCCATGCGGGCGCGGCGCTCTGCGTCATACGCGGCAAAATCCGAGAACACGGTCAGGCCGTTTTTGTCAAGCTCCCACGCTTCCGCGCCCACCTGCGAGAGCAGCCAGCGGTCATGCGCCACCATAAGCAGGGTTCCTGTGAATTTTTGCAGGGCCGCTACGAGCGCCTCGCGGCTTTCAAGGTCCAGATGGTTGGTGGGTTCGTCCAGCAGCAGAAAGTTGCAGCGCTTCAGAAACAGGCTCGCCAGCACAAGACGGCTTTTTTCTCCTCCCGAAAGACCGCTGACCTGTCGGTCAAAGTATTCCTGCCCAAGCATGAAGAGGCCGAGCACGCTCATAAGCTCTTCTTCTGTGGTGCGGGGGTCGGATAGCCGGCGGATTTCGCCGAGCACCGTGGTGTCGCTGCGCAGGGTGTCCATCTGGTGCTGGGTATAGTAGCCCAGCCGCACCTGGGAAGAGGTGACCATATTGCCGCCGCAGCGCTCAAGACTGCCTGTCAGCAACTTGAGCAGGGTGGATTTGCCGCAGCCGTTGTGCCCCACCAGAGCGATGCGCTGCCCGCGATACAGGGTGAAGGTCAGCGGCGGCCACATTTTTTTGCCGTCAGTGAAATGAAAGTCCAGGTCTGCTGCGGAGAGCACGATCTTTTCGGAATGGGGCGCTTCGGGCCAGGTGAAGTTCAGCTCTTTGCGCTTGGGTTCCGGCCGGTAGTCCTCCAGCTCTTTTTCCAGTTTTTTTGCCATCTTCTGGCGTGAGCCAGCCTGACGCGCCTTGGTGGCCTTGGCGCGGAAACGCTCCACAAAGGCCATCTTGCGGTCAAGCTCGTCCTTGAGGGCGCGGGCTTCACGTTCGCGCTGGGCGTTGTACTCATCCTGAAGGGTCAGAAACTGGGTATAGGTGGCCTTGCGGAATACGGGGCGCGAAAGGCCGAGGTAAAGCACATGCGTGCCCACCGTGTCCATGAAGCGGCGGTCGTGCGCCACAAAGACCAGCGCGCCCTTGAAGTCCAGCAAAAAGGACTCCAGCCATTCCACGGCTTCCATATCCAGATGGTTGGTGGGTTCGTCCAGCAGGAGCACGTCGGCCCCGGCGGTGAGCACGCGGGCCAGCTTGGCGCGTTCGC
>NZ_JBAIYR010000595.1:0-1139 GCF_036763145.1 Desulfovibrio sp. 1188_IL3213
CTCGCGTCATCCCCTGCCATGACGGCTTCGGGATTACGCGCCCTGCCCGTGTATACCACCGTAAGCGTATGCTGGCGCGGGTCGCGCTTGGGGCGCGAGTATACGCCAAGAAGGCCCGTCAGTTCCACATCCAGCCCGGTTTCTTCGCGCATTTCGCGCACGGCGGCGGCCTCGGCCTGCTCGCCCTCGTCAATAAAGCCTCCTGGCAGGGCAAAACCCAGCGGGGCGTGCTTGCGACGAATAATAACCACTCCCCTGCCCGGTTCGTAAATGACCACATCGGCAGTGGGCGCAGGATTGCGAAAACAGGAATAGGGCTTGCCGCAATGCGGGCAGACGACTTCTTTCTTCATGCTGACCTCAGGCTTGCATACCGCACGGCGCAGGCCGCAGGCACAGGCATACTAAGCCAGCACGCGCCGGGCCGCAAGAGCGGACAGCGGCGCGGGCCTTGCCTTGACAATAACGTATGGCTGCCATACACGACATCCATGCATGACAAAATCCCCAGAAAAACAGAAGTGGAACTGCGCATTCACGAGGCCGTTCTTAACGACCTGGCTGATCCGGCTATCCAGCGGCTGCGCAACAATCATATCTGTTTTACCCTGCTCTCGCTGGTGACCCGCTTTTACGCGCTGGAGCGCCAATGCCGCAACTTCGGCACGGATGTGCCTATTCATCTGGGCGAAATCCAGATGATCATGACCATCCACAATGCCGAGGGCATACACGTGGGCGGGCTGGCCCAAAAACTGGGCATCACCAAGGGCAGCGTTTCTGAAATGCTGCGCAAGCTTGAGCGCAAGGGCCTTATACGCAAGGAAAAAGATCCTCTCAAAATGACCAGACTCAACGTCTACCTTACGGACAAGGGCAAAACCGCGCACGCAAGCCACATGTATTACCACAGCCGTCTTGATAACGTGGTGGCCGAAGCCGCCGCCGGTCACGATGCCGCCGCCGTGGAAAACTTCGCCCATTTTCTGGATGACATTCTGGCCCGGCTCACGGCCTTCAGCAAAAGCTGACCGCCTGCATCCTGCATATCCGGTCATGCGGCTCACGCCACCGCCGGGCCGGCCTGCACAGACACGCCTGAGCAGACATGCCTGAGCGGACATGGCAGCGCACGCCTA
>NZ_JBAIYR010000596.1:0-1137 GCF_036763145.1 Desulfovibrio sp. 1188_IL3213
GCCGCGCCCCCGCAAACGCTGGTTACGGCCTACCGCGCGCGGAATACCGGCCGTGTGGAGTCTCTCACCGCGATTTATGAGGTGGCGGCCCTGCCGTATTTTGATGCGGCCCTGGCCCGTGGCGAACGCAAGCTGGGCCTGATGGTTCCAGGCGACCTGCGGCACTTTGTGGACTACGGGCCGGAAGAGGACGAACCTTTCTTTAACTGCAACTGTCCCGCCGATCTTGAGCAGGCCCGCATCCTGCTGGCGCAAAAAAATGCACGCTTTGCTGAAAAAGGGTGATTTTTGCAGTAACGTCCAATTGTTATACCACGTCAGAGCCTTATGCGGATTAACGGTCGCGCGCGTGAAAATCAGCGTTATCCGCGTGTGCGGGGCTTTTGGCGCACAGGTGGAGAAAAGCGGCGCACAGCTAGCCAGAACAGACGAATTGGCTTACACAGGGTCAAAACAGCATTCGCATCCGCTCCGGCAGGGGCAGCAGCATTGGAGAAACGCATGAATATCGGTTCCTATACATTCGACGAATTTCGGCGCCTGGCGGAAAATTTTCATGGCTATGCCGCGCCTGGACTGCTTGTGGGCGGGTATATGGTGGAGCTCGCCAAAAAGCACATTCCCGAAGGCACGCTTTTCGAGGCCGTGGTGGAGTCCGGCAAATGCCTGCCCGACGCCGTGCAACTGCTCACCCTGTGCAGCATCGGCAACGGCTGGATGAAAATACATAATCTGGGGCGTTATGCTGTTTCGCTTTTTGACAAACATACGGGCGAAGGCGTGCGCGTAAGTCTGGACCCGGAAAAAATGGCTGCCTACCCGGAAATCAAGGCCTGGTTCTTCAAGGAAAAACCCAAGAAAGACCAGGATGTGCCGCGCCTTGAATCCGAAATAGAACAGGCCGGAGACAGTATCTGCAATGTGGAGCCTGTGACCATAAAGCGCCGCTTTATCGGCCATAAGCACATGACGCGCATTGTCTGCTGTCCCGGTTGCGGCGAGGCGTATCCGGCGGAAGACGGTCCCGTATGCCGGGGATGCCAGGGCGAGGCTCCCTATGTGGTGGCCCGGCGCGAAATCAAGGCGGCCCCCCGGCAGGAAGCCGCCGGAATACGTGTGGTTCCTGTTGAGGAAGCC
>NZ_JBAIYR010000597.1:0-1135 GCF_036763145.1 Desulfovibrio sp. 1188_IL3213
TCCAGACCGGTCTTCTGCCCCGCGCTCACGGCTCCGCCCTGTTCCGCCGCGGCGAAACCAAGTCTCTTGTGGTCGCCACCCTCGGCTCTTCCACTGACGAACAGCGCATGGACTCTCTCACCGGCGACGTGACCAAGCGCTTTATGCTGCACTACAACTTCCCGCCCTTCTCTGTGGGCGAAGTGAAGCCCGTGCGCGTGTCCCGCCGCGAAATCGGCCACGGAGCCCTGGCGGAAAAATCGCTGCGCCCCGTGCTGCCCGCTGACGCCGACTTTCCTTTTACCCTGCGCGTGGTGGCCGAAACCATGGAATCCAACGGTTCCTCGTCCATGGCTGCCGTGTGCGGCGGTTCGCTTTCCCTTATGGATGCCGGCGTGCCTGTGAGCGCCCCGGTGGCCGGTGTGGCTATGGGCCTCATCAAGGAAGGCGACAAGTTTATCGTTCTTACCGACATTCTCGGTGATGAAGACGCCCTGGGCGACATGGACTTCAAGATCGCCGGTACTGCTGAAGGCGTCACCGGCGTGCAGATGGACATCAAGATCACGGGCCTCACCACCGAAATCATGCGCACCGCCATGCAGCAGGCCCGTGAAGGCCGCCTGCATATCCTTGAGGAAATGACCAAGGCCATCGCCTCGCCGCGCAAGGAACTTTCGCGCTACGCGCCGCAGCACGCCGAAGTGTTCGTCAATCCTGACATCATCCGCCTGATCATCGGTCCCGGCGGCAAGAACATCAAGGCCATCACCTCGGCCACCGGCGCTTCCGTGGACATCGAAGACTCGGGCCGCGTGTCCATCTTCGCGCCCACTGCCGAAGCTCTGGAAAAGGCCCGTGAAATGGTTTCCTACTACGACCAGCGCCCCGACATTGGCAAAAACTACAATGCCAAGGTGCGCAAAATCATGGAAATCGGCGCCATTGTCGAAGTGCTGCCCAATGTGGAAGCCCTCGTACACGTGTCGCAGCTCGACGTGAACCGCGTGGAACAGCCCGGCGACGTTGCGCGCCTTGGCGAAGACATGGTGGTCAAGGTCATCGAGATCAACGGCGACCGCATCCGCGCCAGCCGCAAGGCCGTGCTGCTGGAAGAACAGGGCCATCCCTGGAACCCTGAAGACGCCGCCCGCCC
>NZ_JBAIYR010000598.1:0-1130 GCF_036763145.1 Desulfovibrio sp. 1188_IL3213
CCTGGGCCGCCCGTACATGGCGTGCCGCAGCAAAATCGTCCCCAGGCCCATGCGCCAGCACGAAGGCCGGACAAAAAGCGCGGCCAGAAAATCCACGCCATCAGGGCTGCAAAGGGCGGAAAAGGCGACTGCCTCACCGTGCCTTTCCAGCACGTCCAGATGCGATGACGGCAGACAGTGCTGCTGCATGGCGTCATGCTGGTGCTGCCACAGAGCCGGGTCCACAAAATCGTGGGCCAGCAGCGATGCCTCAAGCCAGATATCCGCGCAGGCCGCATAATGCCGGGCACTGAGGCCACGCACCAGCGTGATGCCGTCGGGCAGAATATTCATGAGGGGCCTCATCCCCGGCAGGCAAAGGCCGTATGCGGTACGCCGGAGAAAAATTTTTTGTGCTCCTCCACATGTTTAAGCAAGGCGGGGCGCGGCGTCAACGCACTCGCGGCCCCACTGAAAACGCTCGCCGAGGCACAGGCGTTTGCCCCCCCTCTTGGTTTTGTCATTTCCTTGGTGTAGCGTGCGCGCATGGACAAGAAAAAAATATCCCTTGTATCGCTCGGCCACCTGTCGTGCGACGTCAATGGCGGGGCCTTGCCCGCCATTCTGCCCTTCTTGCGCACCCACTACGGCCTGACATATCAGGCCACGGGCGGGCTGATGTTTGCCTATTCCTGCCTGTCGTCCATCATTCAGCCGCTTTTCGGCCTTATGGCAGACAGGCTCTCCAAGCCCTGGCTTATCCCCCTCGGCGTGTTCCTGGCAGGCATGGGACTGGCAGCAGTGGGCTTCATGTCCAGCTACTGGGCCATTTTTGCGGCCATCGGCCTGAGCGGCGTGGGCGCGGCCCTTTTTCACCCCGAGGGCGCACGCTTTGCCAACAAGGTCTCAGGCAAAAGCAAGGGCACCGGCATGAGCATCTTTTCCATAGGCGGTAACGCGGGCTTTGTTATCGGCCCGCTGCTCGCCACCTTTTTCCTGAGTTGGCTCGGCATGCCCGGAACCTTCATTTTCGGCCTGCTGGCAACGGTGATGGCCTCCATCCTGCTGCTGCTGATCATGCGCATGGTTGCGCCTGAAGCCGCTGCCGCCGCCCAACGCACCGCCACTGCCGCCTACGGCGCGCCGCAGGC
>NZ_JBAIYR010000599.1:0-1126 GCF_036763145.1 Desulfovibrio sp. 1188_IL3213
GTACAGCCACAGGCCGCAGGCCTGGCGGGCTTTGTCTACTCCCGTAGCGGCCTTGGCGCGCGTGACGGTCTGACCGTGGCCCAGGGCGTAGGGGTTATTGACCCCGACTATACCGGAGAAATCCTGGTGGTTCTTCTGAACACTTCCGGGCAGGAACGCCGCATCGCCAATGGCGAGCGCGTGGCCCAACTCATCTTTCAGCCCTTTATACGCCCCCGCTGGCGCGAAGTGGAGGAACTGGCCCCCACCAAGCGTGGTTCCGGCGGCTTCGGGCACACCGGGCGCTGACAGTGCCGCGCCCTGCGGCGCTTCCAAACCAACCTCTGTTTATCGAGAAAAGGAGTCCGTCCATGTCGCAAGCCTTTGCTGCCGTCAAAGCCGGGGAAGAAAGCCTGCTCTGCCGTTCTTACAGCCGCTATCCCGTGGCCGTGGTCCGAGGCAAGGGCGCGCGATTGTGGGATGTGGACGGCAAGGAATATGTTGACCTGCTGGCGGGCATTGCCGTTACCACCCTCGGGCATTGCAACCATGAGGTAAACGCCGCTCTGGCCGCTCAGGCCGAAAAACTCTGGCATGTAAGCAATCTCTTCTACCAGGAAGAGCAGCTTGAGCTGGCGCGGCTGCTTTTGTCCACCAGCCATCACAACAAGGCTTTTTTTTGCAATTCCGGGGCCGAAGCCAACGAGGCATGCATCAAACTGGCCCGGCGCTATATGCGCAAGGTCAAACAGCGCGATGCCTATGAAATCATCACCCTCAACGGCTGCTTCCACGGGCGCACGCTGGGGGCGCTTGCCGCCACAGGGCGCGAAAACCTCAGCGACGGCTTCACGCCCCTGCCCGAAGGCTTCAAGCAGGTTCCGGCCAATGATCTGGACGCCATAAGCGCGACCATCACCCCCGCAACAGCCGCTGTTCTGGTGGAAGTGGTGCAGGGCGAAGGCGGCGTTGTTCCCTTGGCCGGCGACTACTTGCGGCAGCTTGAGGCCCTGTGCCGCCGGCGCGGCGTGCTCTTCATGTGCGATGAAGTTCAGGCGGGACTTGGCCGTACAGGTACATTCTGGGCCTTCCAGAACCACGGGCTTACGCCCGACGCCATCAGTGTTGCCAAGGCCCTGGCCAACGG
>NZ_JBAIYR010000600.1:0-1100 GCF_036763145.1 Desulfovibrio sp. 1188_IL3213
TACCCCCAACAAAACCGCAAGCCAGGCAAGCCCGGTTGCCACGGCCAGAGCAAGACAGCCCAGAATCCAGATTTTTCTTTGCAGCGACATGGCTCCTCCTTGAACTACAGAGCATTTTACCTTTGAGAAGACGCATTCTCAAAGCTTTACGGCGCTCGCTACGGCGCAGGTCAGCGCACATACAGAGCGCTGCCGGCTTCAGCCGCCAGCCCCCGTCGGCAATGGCTGAAGCCCCGCTTACAGCTTGATGGCGGGCCTCTGCGTGCGCAGGCGCCGAACAGTGTCAAGGCGAAATTGCCCCTGAACCCGGCAGAACGTACGGCAGGCATGCCTTCGTTGATGCGGCACAACACGCAGCGGCGTTTTCACGCCCATGCTTTTTGCGAAGACTTCCTATCTTCTTGTTGTTACGGTAGTTTTCCAATTTTCTTTATTTCTGAGCAAAAAACAAGCTTTTCTTTTTCGGATAAAATACTTGACAAGCCCTATATGGTGAGCTAATTGGGTGCATTCAATGTGGATGACATACCCTGTCCCCACTACATCCTGATGCGGAACGCAGTTCCAGCGGGGTGGCCTGAATAGGCCCCCTTTTTTTTGTCCCTGCGCCGGCGCTTGCCCGCACAAAGGAAAGAATGACTGATAACGCCCTGAGAGAAACCATCATACGCCTGGCCCAACCCGTGGTTCATGCCCTCGGACTTGTCATCTGGGGGGTGGAAACAGCCCGCGCCGGGCGCACCATCGTGCGACTCTTTGTAGACGCCCCGTTGCTGCCGCAACAGCCCGGCACGCCCCAAGAGGCAGAAGAATCGCCATCTTCCGTCACCGCGCCCGTCACGGCTCATGCTCCGCAAGAATCTCCCGACGCGGAAGCTACGGCCGCCCCCGCATCAGCCACCATTGAACAGTGCGAAGAAATTTCCCGCCATCTGGCCCTTGCCCTTGAAGTGGAAGACAGCATCGCGGACGCCTATGTGCTGGAGGTTTCGACCCCCGGCCTGAGTCGCCTGTTCTTCAGTCTTGAGCAGATGGTTCCCTATGTGGGCGACGTGGTGGAAGCGCGGCTGCATACGCCCGTGGCCTCCACTGATCCCAGC
>NZ_JBAIYR010000601.1:0-1123 GCF_036763145.1 Desulfovibrio sp. 1188_IL3213
ACATTCTCAAAGTTTAAGGCACGCTCACTTCGGCGTTTAACCGCGCAGATAAACTGCGCTTACGCCTCCGTAGCGAACGTCTGCTCACGCAGCCGTCCGAGCAATTTAAAAGTTAAATTGCTCTAGGCCATTGTATTTGATGGTGCTCCGGCACTGCCCGCGGCTGATGGCGCGGGCTGCCTTGCCGGTGGCTGTTTTTCAGGTTGTTTGGCGGGCTGTTTTTGAAACGCGCGGAGAATAAAGGAAAGGTTATGCGGGTAGACGCAGTAAAGGCCGAGCTGGCAAAGAACGGTCTGGCTGAAGGCTATATGGAGTTTGAGGTGTCGAGCGCCACTGTGGATCTGGCGGCAGCAGCCGTGGGCTGCGAGCCGGGGCGCATTGCCAAAAGCCTTTCTGTTCTGGGACCCGAGGGGCCGGTGGTGCTGGTGGTTATGGGAACGGCCCGGCTGGACAATCGCAAGTTCAAGGATGCCTTTCGGTGCAAGCCCCGTTTTATCAGGCCCGAAGACCTGCAGGAGCAGGTGGGGCATCCTATGGGGGGTGTTTGCCCTTTTGCCCTGCATGACAATGTGCGCGTTTATCTGGACGCCAGCCTGAAGAGCTTTGACCCGGTGTACCCCGCAGCCGGAGCGCCCAACAATGCCGTAAAGATTTCTCTGGCCGAGCTTGAGCGCGTCACCGGCGGAACGTGGGTCGATGTCTGCAAGGAAGAGGAAAAAGCCTAGGGCCGCTGTGGGGGGGGCGCACAACCTGTTTGAACTGAGTGCGTTACCGGTTTCGTCCCCGGCGGCAGCCGCCTCCGCCGCATGATGCGCCCTCGCCGCTGCAAAGCCTGTATTCCCCGCCCTCAATGCGCAGCATCTTGCCGTTGACGAGGGCATCGGCCAATTTTTTACGCGCCTCGGCATAAATGCTCTGCACAGTGGTGCGGGCGATGTGCATGCTTTCGGCGCAACCTTCCTGGGTCATGCCTTCAAGATCAATGAGCCGCAGGGTTTCATACTGGTCCACTGTCATGACAATAACGTCCTGATCCGGCCCATGCGAACCATCCGGCCCATGCGGGGAGTGCATGGCATGGCCCCTGTGGCGGCCTCCCCGTCCCGGCCAGATCGGAAGGGCC
>NZ_JBAIYR010000602.1:0-1122 GCF_036763145.1 Desulfovibrio sp. 1188_IL3213
GCGGCTGTGCTTTATGCGGCCTGGCTGCCCGGCGTTTTGCCGTTGTTCTTTTTTCGCTTTTTCCGCAGCGGGTGCTGCCGGGCCTTGCGGCGGCGCTTTTGTGCGTTCTTGCCGCGTCCGGGTATGCGCGTGCCGACAACTGGCAGGCTTCATTGTATAACGAAGGCCTGCCTTCCCATCTGGTGGCTGTGGACAAAAACCGCCAGACCTTCATGTTTTTTGAGAAAAAAAGTCCTCTCAAGCTCCGCTATACCTATCCCTGCACCACCGGGCAACTGACCGGCGACAAAAAGGTGCTCAATGACCTTCGCACGCCCGAAGGCGTCTATTTTGTGGAATACAAGATCGCCAGCGGGCTGGATTTCAAGGAATATGGCGGCATAGCCTACACGCTCAACTACCCCAATCCTGTGGACAAGCTGCGCGGCAAGACCGGCCACGGCATTTGGATACACAGCAAGGGACTGGGCATTGAACCGCTTTCAACACGGGGCTGTGTGGCGATCGGTCTGAAAGAAATTGACGAGGTCGGCCCGAGTCTTGTACCCGGAACTCCCGTGGTGCTGGCGGAGCGTCTGGACGAAACGTCTGTTCCGCAGCCGGATAACGGCACGGCCCGCGAACTGCGGCGGCTCATGCAGGCGTGGAGCAATGCCTGGGCGGCGCGCTCGTCCAGGATGTTCGATTTTTATGATGGCGACGCTTACAGCAAGGCCATGCCTGAAAGCTTCGCGGCCTTCAGGATGAACAAAGAACGCCTGTTCAAAATCCTCAGCTTTATCAAAATTTACAACCGTAAAATTCATGTACTTGAAGGGCCGGGCTATTGGGTCACCTGGTCTGAACAGTTTTATGCCGCGTCCAACCTTTCCACTGAAGGTGTCCGCCGCCTGTACTGGCAGCGGGGCAGCGACAAAAAGTTCCGCATTGTCGGTATGGAATGGGCGCCCCGTGACCTTGGCATGCGGGCCGCTTACCAGAAGGGCCAGCTTGTGGCCGAAGCGCCTTTGCAGATGGCTTCGGACGCTGACTCCGAAGCGCCGCAGCCGCCGCGCCTGGATATGCCTGAAAGCGCCGCTGACGGCGTGGAAACCGTGGCCGCCAATGCCGCCGACGGAAGCA
>NZ_JBAIYR010000603.1:0-1120 GCF_036763145.1 Desulfovibrio sp. 1188_IL3213
CTTCCGATCTGGCCGCGGACGCGGCGCAGGGCAACCATGCCCATGCGGAGCTGGACACACTGGAGACAGAACCCGCATTGTCAGGCAATGCTCCTCATGCCTGCCCGGCAAGCCCGGACACGCCCGCCATGCCTCCCATGCCCGGCGTACAGCACACCGACGGCACGACAAGCACACCCGCCGTCACTCCCGCCACGGACGCCATGCCGGGCAGCCTTGCCACAGGTATGGATCAGGAGCAGAACCGTCCCCTTTCTGACGGAACGGCACATAGTGCCGCAGGGCATGCAAAAAACACCGTGAGGGATGCCAATACCGAAGACTGGCGTCCCATGCAGTGGCTGCCGCGCCTGAAGATCTTTCGCAACCCTCTGGCCGCTTTTGACTTTCAGCCCGAAGACCGTGGCAATCTGCTGCATTTCTGTCTGGAGCACCTGCGCCTTACCGGCAATCCGCGTGAAGATGCTCAGGCAGCCCTGAACTTTGGCCTCCGTCATTATCCGCTGTCTGTTCCCGATGATGCGGCCTTGCGCCACGGCGCATTTGAAGCGTTGCACTGGTTTGCAAGTCAGCCGCAAAGCGCGCGCTGGCTCGCCAACGGCTGGCCCGAACATTCCATAATGACTCCACAGGGGCAGCTTTTGCGCATGGACCTGCTGGTTCACGAACCCTGGGGACTGCTGATCATTGACTATAAAAGCGGCCAGCCCGAAGCCGCCCATGTGGAGCAGGTACGCAAATATCTTGGCGGCCTGCTCCCGGGACGCGGAAACGACAGCACCCCCGTCATGGGCCTGCTGGTATACCTTGACCAGCGCTGTTTTCGTCTGGTGACGCCGGACGAAGCTTCAGAGCTTGCCCCGCGCTGCGACGGCCTTTTGCCCGCAGAGGATTATCCGCATGAGTAGTTCGCCTTTTCTGGTTTTTCCCTGGCAGCGCCCTTTTCTGCCCGCCCTTAAAGCGCATCTGCACGAGATCACGGGCGGGCGTCCCGGTTCCGCGCTGCTTATTGTGCCGCACAATCGCCCCTGGCGATACATGGCGCAACTTTACGCCGCAGACGGCCATACCGGGCTGTTGCCCAAGGTGCTGCCGCTGGCCGATGCCGTGGGCATCTGGC
>NZ_JBAIYR010000604.1:0-1117 GCF_036763145.1 Desulfovibrio sp. 1188_IL3213
GATGCAGACTGCTGGCCTGGCCCCGACCCACCATGCGCAAAAATTCTTCACCCGACAGTTCGGGAACTTCCACTTCCCAGGCGGCTTCCATCTTGGCGCGCTGGTGCTCGTTCCAGAGCGCAAGGCAGTTGAGCACGCGGTCACGCCGCCAGCGCAACACCTCGCGGCCCCGCTTCATCATTTCAGCCATCTTGGGGCTGTGCAGAAATTCCAGAAAATCCTCATTGGAACTGAAGCCGCGCGGTATCCAGAACAGGCTGACAAAACGCCCGTAAAACGGCACCTGAAATTCCAGGCCGATGCGCACGTCAATGCCCGTTATTTCTGCGGCACGCAAAATTTCGCGCGCGGCATCGGGCTGCACCCAATACTCGTAGGCCACGGTCAAAGAACGCAGGCCCTTGATCCAGGCGTCCATTATGAGGTGCGTGGGGCTTTTGCGGCCCTTGGTGTTGGCATCGTACACGTGGTCGTCAAAGGCGATCTGGTTCCAGGCTTCGGGCATTTCCGGCAAGTGATAGCGGGCCAGCATACGGCGCACGATGCGCGGCGTTCCCTGTACCGTGCGGCGAAAGTCGTGGGCCAGCTTGAGCTGCTCCATCGGATTGTCATGCGCGCGCACGATGCTTTTCATGATCTGCATGAGCACACGCGCCGTATTGCGCCGCAAGGACGAATGCGCGCTGTTCAGCACCTCGTCATACAGGGTTTGCAGGGCAAGCAGCCTGTCCCTGGCCTGTGTGCGTCCTGCCTGAAGGTTGCGCAGCAGGTTGATGACCGCATAGGCCATACGCGAAACGGGAGAAGCCACCAGTTCCTTGATGCCGTGCGGGTGAAGGCTGGGGTCAAAAAGACAGGTATCCGAATGATTATCGGATTCAAGAATGCGGTTGACAAGGACAAGGATCTCCCTGTCCTGCTTGTCAAAATAAATGCCACGCCATACGAAACTCACGCCGCACACTCCTTTAAACCATTGCCACGCAACAGTTAGAGCAGATTAACTTTGAGAATATACATTCTCAAAGTTTAAGGCACGCTCACTTCGGCGTTTAACCGCGCAGATAAACTGCGCTTACGCCTCCGTAGCGAACGTCTGCTCACGCAGCCGTCCGAG
>NZ_JBAIYR010000605.1:0-1117 GCF_036763145.1 Desulfovibrio sp. 1188_IL3213
GCGGCCCAGATACGCCTTGCAAGCGTCGAGAGCGCCGAGCCGGTCTGGGCGGCAGTGCCGCCGATGGATGTGCTGCGCGCCCTGCTTGAAATTTTTGATCTCTGCGCTTCGGTGGGCGGCCAGATACATCTGCGCCTTACTGCCGGACGGCGAGGGAAGGAAGAAGGCATTGTGGTGGAAGTGTCGGAAGGGAGCAACAGGGAACTGGCTCTGGCAGCCATGACGGGCAGCCCCATGCTCAGCGGCATGCGCCCCGGCTGGCGGGCAGCGCTTATGCCCTGGCGTGAAGCGGAACCGCGTTTTTTCCTTTCACTTTCCGCCTGCGAGTCAGATGCGGTATAACCGGCTCCGGCATAGGCCGGACCTTCAAGGAGTTTTTCATGACCAAAGAAGACATCAAGATTCTGCTGGTGGACGACGAAAGGCAGTTTGTGGACACCCTGGCCGAACGTCTGGCCATGCGCGGTTTTGCCGCGCGTGTGGCCTATGACGGCCCCGAGGCGCTCAAAGCCGTGGAACAGCCCACGGACGTCATCGTGCTTGACCTGCGCATGCCGGGCATGGACGGCTTTGAGGTGCTGCGCAACGTAAAGAAGAGCAATCCCCTGGTGCAGGTCATCATTCTTACCGGTCACGGTGGCGATGCCGAGGAACAGACCGCCTATCGCATGGGCGCGTACAATTTCCTGCGCAAACCTATGGATATTGATGAACTGCTCGGCAGCATACGCATGGCCTACCGCGACAAGCTGGAAAATGCCATGGTGGCCGTATCCCTGGCTGAAGGCGGCGACTTTGAGTCTGCGCGCGACGTGATGAAAGAAAAGGATATTTTGCAGGAACACGAAAAATAGAGCAGTTTACGAATGAAATGAGGTAACCGCTCTGCAAGGATTTTCAGGAAAATCCTTGCCACGAAATGCGAGCAGGCAGGCTTTTGCCTGCCGTACGTGAGCATTTCAAGTGTTAACTGCTCCAGGCAACATCCAGCGGGCTGTAATGCAGAAAGGGGAACGCCGTGCGCGTGCTTGTTGTGGATGACGAGTCTGCCTTTGCCGGGCCTCTGGCCCAGCGCCTGAGCCTGCGCGGCATGGATGCGCGCATTGCCGGCGATGCG
>NZ_JBAIYR010000606.1:0-1115 GCF_036763145.1 Desulfovibrio sp. 1188_IL3213
GGCTGCCGCATCCGGCGCAAAACAGCCCGCACACCGCTGCCGCGCGGCAATGCACAGGGCGCGGTCATGCAGCCATGCGGCCTATAAAAAACCTTGCCGCAGCAAGAAATCTCTGCTCAGTCCCGATGTTTCGGGGGCTTGCGCCGCTTCGCCCTTGCCGGTTCCGGCCCAGGGGCCCAACAAACGGCGAACATATTTACCGATCAGGTCTGTTTCCATATTGACCGTCACGCCCGGCCGCCAGTGCAGCATGGTAGTGCGCTTCTGGGTATCGGGTATGATGTTGACCTCAAGGAAATCCGGGCCGCAATCATTGACCGTAAGGCTTATGCCGTCAAGGGATACGGAGCCCTTGGGGATAACCTCCGCGCCGAATTCGGCGGGAAAGACAAGACGGCAGCACAGGGATTGTCCGCTCCGGCGCACTTCGCGTACCGTGGCAAGGCAATCCACATGGCCGCTGACCAGATGCCCCCCCAGGCGGTCGCCCATAGCCAACGCCCTTTCCAGATTGACCAGATGCCCGGTTTGCAGGCCGCCCAGGCTTGTGCGCGCGAGCGTTTCGGCCGAGGCGTAGGCTGTGAAAGTGTCGGCTCCGTGCTCTTCCACCGACAGGCAGGCCCCGTTGACCGCAATGGATTCGCCGTCAACGATATTGGGCAGGGTAAACAGGGGACGCAGGCAGATGCGGCATTCCGTTCCGCTTTTGCGCAGTGAGCGTACTTCGCCCTGTCCTTGTATGATACCGGTAAACATGGCTTCCTACTTTGCTTCCACGGCTTGCAGCGGGCGCAGTTCAATATGAATGTCGCCTCCGCTGATGTGGCTGCCGGTCACGCGCATGCGCAGGGCCTCGTCCAGGCTGAGGGGCGCACGGCCGGAAAAAAGCGGCTGCGCGTCAACGTCTCCCAGGATCATCGGGGCCATATGCAGACGGAATTCGTCCACAACGCCGGCCTCGAGAAGACTGAGGGCCAGATGCCCGCCGCCTTCGCACAGCAGGTAGGGGCAATCCAGCTCTTCACGCATTGTGCGCAGCATATGGGTCAGGTCCGGCCCGCCGTGCAGGCTCGGCCCCAGGGAAAGAACGCGCACACCCATGTCGCGCAGGGCCT
>NZ_JBAIYR010000607.1:0-1112 GCF_036763145.1 Desulfovibrio sp. 1188_IL3213
AGCATGGGCGCCAAGATAAGCATCGACTCGGCCACCCTCATGAACAAGGGGCTTGAGGTCATTGAGGCATACCATCTTTACGGCGCGGCACCCGATCGCATCAAGGTGCTGGTTCACCCCCAGTCCGTCATTCACTCGCTGGTGGAACTTGAAGACGGCACACAACTGGCTCAACTCGGCACTGCGGACATGCGCCTTGCCATTGCCAACTGCCTGCTGTGGCCGCGCTGCCTGCCCGTGGGCGTTACGCTCCTTGACCTCACAGCCGCCCCCCTCACTTTTCACGAACCGGACAGCGGCGTTTTTCCCTGTCTTGAGCTGGCCCGACGCTCTCTCGCCTTGCGCGGGGGGCGTTGCGTGGTCATGAATGCGGCCAACGAGGCCGCAGTGGAACTTTTTCTTGAAGGCAGTTGCGCCTTTCTTGACATCCCCCGGCTGATAGAGGCCGCTCTGGCGGCGCACAGCGCCACAGAACCGGGAAATCAGTCTTTCTGCGCCCCGCCGCATCAGGGTTCGGCCCCGGCTTCGACCGACATGGCCGCCCTGCAAAGCGAGGCCCATACCCTGGCAGAGCGCATTACGCAGCTTGATCGCCAGAGCCGCGAGCTGGTGCGCAAACTGGCCCGCGACGGAGAATCCGCATGCTGACGACCATCATAGCAGTCACCCTTGTTCTTGGCGGCCTCATCTTTTTTCACGAGCTGGGGCATTTTGCCGTGGCCCGTGGATTCGGCATGGGTGTCTCCACCTTTTCCCTTGGTTTCGGCCCCAAAATCCTCAAGCGCAAATGGGGCAAGACAGAATACGCCCTGTCCCTGATCCCCCTGGGCGGCTACGTGGCCCTGGTGGGCGAACAGGACGACAGCGAACTGCCCGAGGGCTTTACCCGCGAAGAGAGTTTTTCCCTGCGCCCCGCGTGGCAACGCCTTCTGGTGGTGGCTGCCGGACCTGTTGCCAACATGCTGCTGGCCTGGCTGCTGTGCTGGATACTGGCTTTCGCCTGGGGCACCCCCCAGTTGCTGCCCCAGGTGGGCGGCCTTGTGGAAAACAGCCCGGCTGCCAAAGCGGGCGTTGAGGCGGGCGACACCATCGTGAGCATCAACGGCCAGCCC
>NZ_JBAIYR010000608.1:0-1108 GCF_036763145.1 Desulfovibrio sp. 1188_IL3213
GGCAAGCTTGCGGGGAGAACCGTCGATCTCGGCATTGCCGGTGAAAGCCGGGGGATTGAAAGCGGCTTCGCCCTGAAGGCCCAGACGCGCCTGGGGCGTGGCGAGCCAGCCCTTGTCCACGCGCATGCGCAGGCTGTCCATATCCAGGCTGCCTTCAATATTGAGTTGCAGGGGACCGGCTTCTTTGGGCAACTGGCCGGAAAGCGGATTGAACGTCAGGGAGGTCTGGCGCAGGGCAAGGTTGGGCGCCGCGTAACGGAGCTTGGCCGACAGGGCCAGATTGCCCGCTATGTGTCCGGCTGTTCCCGGAGCGTCGCCCAGAGCGATGGTGAAGTCGCACTTGACTGTGGTTTCCTGGCCTGAGCGCAGATTTACCGCAGAAAGGTTCAGGTCGCTGATCTTGATGTCCTGCCCCTGGGCATCAAGGAGGCTCAGGGAACCCTGGCGAATGACCAGACGCTTGAATTCTATGGGCGGGGCGGCATCGCGGGGCGTTGCGCCCGTTTTTACGTTTTTGGCGGGGCTTGCATCCGTTCCGCCGCTCTTGCTGTCCGCAGCGGCGTTTTTTTCAGGCGGCGCGGCGTCTGCTGTTTTTTTGCCGCCTGTGGCGCCGTGCGCGTTTTGCCGGACAGTGACCGAAGGATTGTCCAGCCGCAGTTCGCGCAAGACCACAGTGCCGGACAGCAGCGGCATGAACTCCAGTTCGGCCATGCCACCCTTGACGGAAACGGCAAGGCTTTCGTCCTGTTCCGGCTGTCCCCACCGGGCCGCGCCAAAGCTGACCCCGGGAGGAAAAAAGGAGAGTTTCGGCGAACTTTCAAATATAAGGGGCTTGCCTGTGGCCCCGGCTGTGGCGTCGGCGATCTGCCGGACCACGAAGTCCGTGTCCATCCGGCTGAGCAAGACGGCCAGGGTCGCCGTGACTGCCAGCAAGATGCCCACAGTCCAGAGCAGAAAGCGTTTCATATACCAACATCTCCAGAGTGTTCCGGTTCGCCGCGCATGCGGGCTGCTGCCGTGCATGCCGTCCCGCGCGGCCGCGCAGGGGGCGTGACCGCTCCTGTGTTTCTTCTTGTCTTTATACGAAATGGGCAGCCGCTGTGCAAGT
>NZ_JBAIYR010000609.1:0-1085 GCF_036763145.1 Desulfovibrio sp. 1188_IL3213
CGTGAAGAGCGGCGTTCGCGCTCTTCGCCCTGCCGACGCGCGCCGCCGGGGCCACGCTCAATGGTTATGCCCGCCTCGGCGGCCAACTGTTCAAGTGTTTCCTTAAAGTCCAGCCCGTTGATGCGGCTGTAAAAATCGAAAATATCGCCCGAAGCGTGGCAGCCGAAGCAATAAAACAGGCCCTGGTCCTCGTTGACGGAAAAGGACGGCTTTGTTTCCTGATGAAAAGGGCAGGGCGCCACCCAGCGCGGGCCGTTGCGCTTCAGCTCTACATAGCGGCGCACAACGTCCACAATATTCATGCGCTCCTTGATGGCGCGTATGGCATCCCTGGACTGCATTGGCAGATAATCTTCCTTTCCGCTTTGCCGGAAAAACTGTTTGTGCGCCTGCTGGGCAGGGCGCTTGCGCAGTGCGCAGACAAATCGGCAGACAGCTTCCAACCCTGCCGCATGTGGCACGGGTGATTTTTATGATGCCTGCGCTGCGCAACGGATTTCTTCCATTGACGGGCGCAGAAGCATTTTTGCTGCACTGACGGTGCTTTCGTCCATGCGCCGTGATCACGCCGGGTACTGTCCGTTTTTTGGTAATGCGTTTGGCTGCAAGCAGCTCCTGAACAATGTACCGTTGGAAATTATTTTTTAAATTTTACGGCGGCGGCAGCGACGCACAATGGCGCAAACACACGACGCCACTGCCTTTACGCGCAAAACCTTGTGGTAACGGCTGCACTCACATGCGCCCTTGTGTCGTGTACCCTTGTGTCGGGCGTCTGCCCGTCGCATCGCCGGAGTAATTTATTTTACTCTTGTTTTATCGCAGGATTACAATGGTCATGCCGTCGCCGCCCCTGTCTTCGGGGGCCAGGCAAAAGCTTTCCACAGCCGGAAAGGCGCGCAAAAAATCATGAACCTGACGCCTCAACGCCCCCGTACCGCGTCCGTGAACAACCTCCACTTCCCGAAAACCGGCCAGCAGCGCCTTGTCCATAAACTGTTCCAGTTCCGCAAGGGCAACATCAGCACGAAGCCCGCGCATGTCAAGGCGCAACGAGGCGCCGCCGGCTGCCCCGGCGGGCCGTG
>NZ_JBAIYR010000610.1:0-1085 GCF_036763145.1 Desulfovibrio sp. 1188_IL3213
CCCTGGGCTGGGGCCTGTGCGACGGGTCGGGCCGGGCGCGGATATGGGGCAGCTATCTGCACGGGCTTTTTGATGCCGATGACTTCAGACATGCCTTTTTGTCAGCACTCCGGCAGGACGCCGGCCTGCCGGCTCTTGCCGGAACGCCCTACAGCCTTGGGCCGGAACTGGATCGCCTGGCCGACACGGTGGAAAAGTCTCTCGACATGCAGGCCATTTACGGCCTGCTCGGCCTGTGTTAGGGTTTATTCCCAAGTAATCGCCTGCTGCAGAAAATTCCTTTCCTTCCGGCGCAGCGAGGGAAAACAGGTGGGCCGCCCCGCATACGGCCCGGCACACGTCGGACGTTATGACCCGCCCAACGGAACAGTATTTTTGCGCCTCAATGTTTACAGCCCCGGCCGTTCCGCTTCGCTCCGGAAATGTTTCCGTGCGCTGTATGCCGGAGCCGGCCTCTTGCCCCTCACCTCTTGAAACGCACTGCCGTTGCGCCCGCAGGCCAAGCTGCGGGAACGCCCGGATTCGGGAACACAAGGCATGAGTATAAGAGCGCTTATAAAAACCTCCAATATGGCGCAACTGTGCCTGGTCCTTTTGCTCAGCCTGTGCACGGGCTGGCTTGGCCACAGTCTGCATGAGATCAACGGCCTTCTGCGTAACTACCATCACCTTGAAAGCCTGCTGGCGGAAATAGGCGGTGTTTCGCGCGAGAATTACCGCGCGGCCCTTGACTACATCAGCACCGGCGACACTTTTCACCTTGAGCGCTGGCGGCATCTGCTGCGGATCGAGCGGGGCGAGACGCCGCGCCCGTCATCGGCCCAGATCGCGCCCGGTGAGCGCCGCTCGCTGTTTTCGCTCATTGACGGTCTGGGGGTGACCGGCAATGTGCAGGTTCAGGTACAGTCCATTCTGGCCCAGCTTGTTCTGCTCGAATCCATGACGGAAACCGCAATGCGCAGCGCCCTGAAAAGCGGGCCGGAAGCCACTCCGGTTCAGGCCCGGCAAGACAGGCAGGCTGCGCTGCTTTGGGTGCAGAGCAACGGTCTTGCCCGCATCCCGGACTCCATAGCCGAAGCTGCCCA
>NZ_JBAIYR010000611.1:0-1082 GCF_036763145.1 Desulfovibrio sp. 1188_IL3213
AGGCCATGTCCGTGCTGGCCGAAGCCGGGTTGGACTCGGTTTTGCGTCATGTGGCGCGGCGCGGTCAGCCCCTGCTCGGCATCTGCCTGGGCTGCCAGATACTGCTGGAAAGCAGCGAGGAAAATACCGCAAAAACTCTCGGCATTGTTCCCGGTGTCTGCCGCCGTTTTGAAGACCACATGCGGCAGGAGGACGGCACTGCGGCTCCGGTTCCGCACATGGGCTGGAACAGCCTTGAGGCCGTTGCCCCCTGCGTTCTGCTGGACGGCATCGACCCCGCGGCGGAGTATTATTTCGTGCACAGCTATTATGTGGAGCCTGATCCTTCCCTGGTGCTGGCAACCACCACTTACGGGCGCACGTTCTGCTCCCTTTACGGGCGCGAGGGCCTCTGGGCCGCGCAGTTCCATCCGGAGAAAAGCGGCAGGCCCGGCTTGCGCCTGCTGAGCAATTTTTACCAATATTGCCGTTGGTTCCGGCAGGAGGCGCGTCATGCTCAGTAAACGGGTCATCCCCTGTCTTGATGTGCGCAACGGCCGCCTGACCAAGGGCGTTAAATTTGTCGGCAACGAGGATATCGGCGACCCGGTGGAAAGCGCCCGCCGTTACTATGAAGAAGGGGCGGACGAGATTGTTTTTTACGACATCACGGCGTCGGCCGAGGCGCGCGGCATTTTTCTGGATGTTGTGGAGCGCGTGGCCGAGCAGATTTTCATTCCCTTTTCGGTGGGCGGCGGTATTTCCAGCGTGGGCGACATGCGGGCCGTGCTGCTGGCCGGGGCGGAGAAGGTCTCCATCAATTCGGCGGCGGTGAAAAATCCCCACCTCATCAGCGAAGGTGCAGACGCCTTTGGCTCCCAGGCCGTTGTGGTGGGGATGGACGTGCTGGCCGTGCCTGAAAACCCTGAAATTCCCTCTGGATATGAAATAGTTATCCACGGCGGGCGCAAGCGCATGGGCCTGGACGCCATCGCCTGGGCGCGGCGCTGCCAGCAACTGGGGGCCGGTGAGCTGTGCGTCAACTCCATTGATGCCGACGGCACGAAAGACGGCTATGAGCTGAAGCTTACCCGTGCCATTGC
>NZ_JBAIYR010000612.1:0-1081 GCF_036763145.1 Desulfovibrio sp. 1188_IL3213
AATGCCAAGGCCGATTTTGCCCGTCAGGCGCAGGAACAGGAACCATATGTGCCGGAATGGGCCGCCGTGGCCCGGCAGCAGTGGCATCCCGAGCTTGTCCCCATCTATGCCGACCCGCCAAGCCCCCTGCAGCGGCCGCGCATTACGGATATCCTTGATGTGGGCGTGCGCTCGGTCAACAGCCTGCTCACTCTCGGCAAAGGGCAGCGCGTGGGTATCATGGCCGGTTCCGGCGTGGGCAAGTCCACGCTCATGGGCATGATGGCCCGCTATACCCGTGCCGATGTCAACGTTATCGCCCTCATCGGCGAACGTGGACGTGAAGTGGTGGAATTTATGGAGCGGGACCTTGGGCCGGAGGGCATGGCCCGTTCGGTTCTGGTCATCGCCACGTCCGACCAGTCCCCTCTGGTACGTATGCGCGCGGCCTACGCGGCCACGGGCGTTGCCGAATATTTTCGCGACAAGGGCATGGACGTGCTGCTCATGATGGACTCCGTAACCCGCTTTGCCATGGCCGCGCGTGAAGTGGGGCTGGCCGTGGGCGAGCCGCCGACCACCAAGGGCTACACTCCCACGGTTTTTGCCCAGTTGCCCAAGCTGCTGGAACGGGCCGGAAGGTCTGCCAGGGGAACCATCACGGGCATTTACACGGTGCTGGTTGACGGCGATGACTTTAACGAACCCATTGCCGACGCCGTGCGCTCCATTCTGGACGGTCACATTGTGCTCACCCGCGATCTGGCGGATCAGGGGCATTTTCCCGCCATTGACGTGCTGCGTTCCATCAGC
Organism: Desulfovibrio sp. 1188_IL3213; assembly: GCF_036763145.1. Lineage (NCBI taxonomy): Bacteria > Pseudomonadati > Thermodesulfobacteriota > Desulfovibrionia > Desulfovibrionales > Desulfovibrionaceae > Desulfovibrio > Desulfovibrio sp. 1188_IL3213. Next base: position 793 of record NZ_JBAIYR010000612.1, read on the forward strand.
CGCCTGCGGTCAGATATCTGCGACAGGCAGGATGTTCTGGCCGGGCGTGTGGTCACGCGCAATATGAGTACCTTTCGCAAAGTGGAGGATATGGTCAATATCGGGGCCTATGCCAGGGGAACCAATGCCGAAATCGACGCGGCCATTGAAAGCATGCCCGCCATCAACGCTTTTTTGCGGCAGGATGTGGGCGATCCGCAGTTTCTGGAGCCAAGCATGCAGCAGTTGCGCTCTCTTGCCCAACTGGCCGAAGCCGCGGCAGGTCCGGTGGCGCAGGCTGCTCCCGGCA
>NZ_JBAIYR010000613.1:0-1080 GCF_036763145.1 Desulfovibrio sp. 1188_IL3213
GGATGCCCTGGACGTGCTGGCCGCCACGTTTCCTGCGGGTACGGTGTCGGGCGCGCCCAAGATACGGGCCATGCAGATCATCCGCGAGCTTGAGGGCCGCAGCCGTGGCCCTTACGCGGGCTGCATCGGCTGGCTCGGGCTGGACAGGGACAGCGTGAATCTGGATATGGGCATTACCATCCGCAGCATGTGGCTGCGCGACAACAGGCTCTTCTGGCAGGCGGGCGGGGGGATCGTCCACGATTCCGACCCGGATATGGAATGGAAGGAAGTGTGCAATAAATCAGCCATAATGCGCCTTGCCCTGCGGACGGAGGACCAAGAGTATGTTTCTTCTTATAGATAATTACGATTCTTTTACCTACAATCTGGTACAGGCTTTTCACGCCCTGGGCCACAAGCCTGTGGTCATGACCAATGACGATCCCGCAGTGCTCGACATGGCTGAAAATCCTGAACTTGCCGTGGTCTGCATTTCTCCTGGGCCGGGGCATCCTTCCAAAGCGGGTTTTTGCCCGGAATTTCTCAGGCGGCTCGACCCGCGCATTCCGGTGCTTGGCGTGTGTCTGGGCCATCAGTTGCTTGGCCTGCATGCCGGGGCGCGGGTGGAGGTCGGTCCCTGCATCATGCATGGCAAACAGTCCGAAATCGTCCACGATGGCACGGGGCTGTTCTCCGGCCTGCCCAATCCCATGCGGGTGGGGCGTTATCACTCGCTGGTGGTGCGTGCCGACGAGGACGCCGGAAATCCCCGCTTTACCGTCACGGCCCGTGGTCCCGAAGGCGAGGTTATGGCTCTGCGCTATAATGACCGCCCCTGGGTGGGGGTGCAGTTTCACCCCGAATCGATTCTTACGCCCGACGGCCTGCGCCTGCTGGGCAATTTCCCGCAGATGGTCGTGGCTCCCGGCGGAGCGGCCTCCAATTTTGCCGAGATTCTTGAGCGCCTTGCCCGTGGCGAAGACCTCAGCGCAGAAATGGCCGCAGCGGGCTTTGCCGCCCTTATGGACGGAAAAATGACTCCGGCCCAGGCCGGGAGCTTTCTCATGGGGCTGCGCATGAAGGGCGAAAGCGCCCTGG
>NZ_JBAIYR010000614.1:0-1070 GCF_036763145.1 Desulfovibrio sp. 1188_IL3213
GACCGGGCAGCGGCAGCGCATTCTGGCAGAGCAGGCGCGGCTTTTTCTGCATCGGTGCGGTGACGGGGCTTATGGCCGGGCTGACAGGAGCGGGCGGGCCGGTGCTTTCCATTCCCTGGATGATCATGGCGGGCGTTTCACCCATGACGGCTGTGGGCCTTGCCATGCCCTATCAGGTGACCACGGCTCTGTTCGGCACAATCGGCAACATGTCCGACGGGCATGTGGACTTTAGCATTCTGCCCTATATCTGCGGCATGGCGCTGGCTGGCCTGTTTGCGGGGGTGGCTGTTGCCAGGCGTATTCCCACGGCATTGCTGCGAAAGCTTATCGGCGGCCTGTGCTGCGGGCTGGGGCTGTTTTTGTTCTTGCGCCTGATATGCAGTTAACGTAAAAAATGTCATGAATATCGCTTCTGTATTCATCAGCCGTCCGGTCGCTACGGTGCTGCTTATGCTCGGTATGCTTTTTTTCGGCATAACGGGCTATAAAAACCTGCCTGTCAATCATCTGCCCAATGTGGACTTTCCCACCATCCAGGTCATGGCCGACCTTGCGGGAGCCGACCCGGAAACCATGGCGGCTTCCGTCGCCACGCCTCTGGAAAAGGAATTTTTTACCATTGCGGGCATTGACTCCATTTCTTCGGTCAACTCCACAGGCCGCACCCGCATCACCATCCAGTTCGCCCTGGACCGCAACATCGATGCGGCGGCCCTGGACGTGCAGTCGGCCATCGGCCTTGCGCAGCGGCGCATGCCTTCCAACATGACCACGCCGCCGAGCTTCCGCAAGGTGAACCCGGCGGACATGCCCATCCTGTACTTGCGCGTATCGTCGCCCACGCTGCCCCTGTATGCCCTTAATGAATATGCCGACACGCTCATAGGCCAGCGTCTTTCCATGGTGGAAGGCGTGGCCCAGGTGGTGGTGTACGGCCAGAAAAAATACGCTGTGCGTGTGCAGCTTGACCCGGACGAACTGGCTTCGCGCGGGCTTGGCATTGACGAGGTGGCCGATGCCGTGGCCGCCGCCAACAGCATGCTGCCCACAGGCTCTCTGGAGGGCGC
>NZ_JBAIYR010000615.1:0-1068 GCF_036763145.1 Desulfovibrio sp. 1188_IL3213
ACGGGCATTGTGACCGTGGCCGTTTACGGCGGCGTGGGCTACAAAAAGCAGATGGACGCCCTGCGCAACGGCGCGCAGCTTATTGTCGGCACGCCAGGCCGTGTGCTTGACCACCTGCTGCGCCGTACCCTGGACCTCGGCGACCTGCGCGAGTTGGTCTTTGACGAGGCCGACCGCATGCTTTCCATCGGCTTCTACCCCGACATGAAGGAAATACAGCGCTACCTGCCCAGGCGGCGCATCCATACCTGCCTGTTCTCGGCCACCTATCCCCCTCATGTGCTCAAGCTTTCCGGGGAATTCATGGCCGAGCCGGCCATGCTTTCGCTTTCGCAAAAGGAAGTGCATGTGGCCGAAGTGCAGCATCTCTTCTGCGAAGTGAAGCCGATGGATAAAGACCGCGCCCTGGTGCGTCTGCTTGAGACGGAAAACCCGGCGTCGGCCATCATTTTTTGCAATACCAAGTCCAATGTCCACTATGTGACCGGCGTGCTTCAGGGTTTTGGCTATAATGCCGACGAGCTTTCCGCAGATCTTTCGCAGTCGCGGCGTGAGGCCGTGCTTGAAAAAATCCGGCAGGGCAAGCTTCAGTATCTGGTCGCCACGGACGTGGCCGCGCGCGGTATTGATATCCCCGAGCTTTCCCACGTGTTTTTATACGAGCCGCCGGAAGATCACGAAAGCTACATCCACCGGGCCGGGCGCACAGGCCGGGCCGGAGCCGCCGGTACGGTCATTTCGCTGGTGGACGTCATGCAGCGCATGGAACTTGACCGCATTGCAAAGCATTACAAGATAGGTCTTATCCCGATGGCGCTGCCTACGGACGAAGATGTGGCCCTTGTGGCGGGAACGCGGCTCACAGCCATTCTTGAAGGCCGCTTTCGCAATCTCACGGGCCTTGAGCGGGTGCGCGTGGCGCGCTACGCCGCTCTGGCGCGGGAGCTTGCCGCCGAGAATGATGAAGAGGAAAGCGTCCTGCTGCTGGCCATGCTGCTGGCCGCGGCCCATCAGGAAAGCCTGCGTGAAAACCGCTTTCCCGACCAGTCTTCCGGCGCGGCCGGGCAG
>NZ_JBAIYR010000616.1:0-1062 GCF_036763145.1 Desulfovibrio sp. 1188_IL3213
CGCGGCGCGGCCTGGGGCGTGGGCGGCGGCCTGCTGCTGGGCCTTGGCGTCAGCATGCTTGACGGCGGCACAAGCAATATCTGGGGCATGCGCGCCCGTGTGGGCGCTGGACGCAACGGCAAACAACCCCAGGAAATGTACGCGGTAAGCGTCAGTGCTGAAGGCGCCAACATGGGCCGCGACGATATTCTTCCCGCCCTGGAGGACAAACTGAGCAGCGAAATTGTCAAGGCCATAAAGCCCTGACAAGGCCCACGGCCTGTCAGGACAGCGCAACGGGCATTGCTTTTGCCGGACAGCGGCTCAAAGCCCTTCCGTTGGCAATGCCTGCCGACGGAAAAATGACCATCCCCCCGGATTCCTCATGCTGCACGCCAGCCAAACCAGCGCGTTTGAGCCGGGTAAGATTTTGTTGCCGTATTCCGAATATCCTGAAAGGTTGCCCGCAACCTGCAAAAAGCAGCGAAGCATCTCTGCCGCAAGCATATGAAATTTCGCACAAAACATACTGAACACCAAGGATTTGCGACGGGTCGCCCTTGCGGACCCACGGCCCTGCCGCACAGAAACTTTTTACGGATGTGTTTACCGGCCCGAAAAATGCAATGACCGGAAAAACAGCCACAGCGAAAGCCCCGCGCTTTCGCATCCCATACCGGCCGCGCCCCTGGCGGCAAGGATCGAGGTTTTCTTATGACGTTGAAAGGACTGCGTTTTATTGCGCTGCTGCTTTGCCTGAGCCTTGTGCCGCTTGCGGCCTGCGTGCGTCAGGCCGCTGACCCGGACAAGCTGGAAGTGCTGCGCTCGGGCAAGCTGCAGGAGCCACAGGACGATGATGCCATTGCGGACACTGTCTATGTAAGCGTGCGCGACAATACCAACCGCGTTTTCGGTCTGCGCGCGCAGACTGAATCCTGGCTGCAGCGCAGCGGGTTCACCATTGTGGGCAACCCCAGCGAAGCCGGGTACATCGTGCAGCTTACGGTGCTGTCGGCAGGAAACACGGAACCGGCCCACCTGCGGCAGATGGTTGATGCAGGCTACGACACGCCCTCTGCGCTC
>NZ_JBAIYR010000617.1:0-1061 GCF_036763145.1 Desulfovibrio sp. 1188_IL3213
TACATTTTCAAAGTTTAAGACACGCTCGCTTCGGCGTTTAACCGCGCAAATAAATTGCGCTTACGCCTTCGCGGCGGGCGACTGCTCACGCAGCCGCCAGAGCAATTTCAAAGTGAAATTGCTCTAACTCATTTCATTCGCAAACTGCTCTGGAACGTGTCAACGTGTCGCCGCAGACACGGCAAGACAGAAAAAGCCCGCTTTTGGCGGGCTTTTTCTGTCTTGCGACGTCATGTGCGCCTGGTTGTCAATTTGATGACAAGAAAACATATTTCCCATGTATTATGCTGAATTATAATAATAAGTTTTTTTGGCAAGACCTTTGCATATAGCTGGTATCAGGCAGTGCGCCGCGCTGCCATTCCACTGCTTCTGGAGGTCAGGCATGTTCTTTTTACTGGGCGGTCATGAAAAAAAGGCGCGTAAAGCTGAAAAGAAAGTGCGCATGTCGGACGCCAGCGCGCGGGTGCGCGAGGTGTTTATGGCCGGGCGTTTTCCTGTGGTGACCACGCATCAGGTGGAAGGCCGCCGCATTGCCAAGGTGCTGGGTCTTGTGTGCTGCCGGGGCTTTGATTCTGACGAGGCTTTTTTCGGCATGGCCGCACGCGCCATGAACAAGGGCGCGCAGGCCATTGTGGGCTACAGCGAAAATGTGGCTTTTCACCCCGACGGCAGCAAGTATTTTTCCTGCTTCGGCACGGCGGTCATGTTTGAGTATGACCCGATGGACCCGGAGGCGTTGCCCATCATGCTGCAGCAGAAATTCAGGGCGCAGGAGCAGGCTTCCGACCTGGACGAAATGATCTAGAGCAGATTAATTTTGAGAATGTCCATTATTGAATTAATCCGCTCTAGATAGAAAGAATTCCCCATCGAGAGATGGGGACTTTTGCGTCAGTGCGTGAGCGAAAGAAAATCTGCATCTGCAATGCGCTTCGTCAGGCGTTATGCGGAGATGTTCGGCTCCCGGTATTCCACGCTTACCAGGGCCAGGCCCTCGGGCGGAGCCGTTACCGACGGCACGGCCTGGCGGTCGCGGGCTTCAAGCAGCGCGGGGATTT
>NZ_JBAIYR010000618.1:0-1060 GCF_036763145.1 Desulfovibrio sp. 1188_IL3213
CAGCCTGCGCCTCAGCCGTAGCAGCCTGACCCTGATTTGCGTCACCGGCGGCATGCTGGGCCAGCACCGTCAGCGGCGCGGCCAAACACAGCAAAAGCATGGCAGGCAACAACAGGAGCTTTGCCATATGGCTTCCTGCAACCCTTGCGGAATATTCACGAAAAACACAGGCCATCGTCTCCCCCTTGCGCCTCTGACCGGCGCATTTGTTTTTTCGGTCAGGGCAAGACTAAAATCCAGACCCGGAGCGCACCATCGGGAGAATCCTGATTTGTGAAAAAATACCTAAGGATTTTCCCCAGGCGGGCATGAAACGCCGCGTCAGCCGGGAATTTTCCCGGAACGAGCCTGCATCGGCGGCGAAACGACGAGCAAAAGACGAAGAAATGAAGGGAAAATGACGGCGAAAATGCAGCGACACTCGCTTTTTCCCCGGCAGACACGGCTCTGCGCCGCAAGGGGCCATTTTTTATTTCGGCTGGGTGCAGGCGCAAAAAACAAGAGTATTATTGGTCAGATGTCGAAAAAAGACGCAAAAAAAGACGCGACCGCGCCTGCGAAAAAAGAAAAAACAATGCCGGATGCCCGAGACGTAAAAAATCAGATTTTGACCAGTCCGTGGCGGATGGCGATCTTGACCAGGTCGCCCACAGACCCGGCCTGCAGCTTGGTGAGCAGATTATACTTGTGGGTTTCTACGGTTTTGGGGCTGATATGCAGGTCGCCCGCAATGGCCTTGACGCTATGCCCGTCGGCCAGCAGACGGAAGATTTCCTTTTCCCGGGGCGACAGAGCGGAAAGGTCACCGCAACCATCGCGGCCGGACTCGTCCGCCGTCTGGCGGCGTTCACGCAAGAGGGCCGCCAGCCGCCCGCCCGGATCGGAAAAACTTAAAAAAATCTCGCCCCGGCGTACGCTTTCAATGGCGCGCAGCAACACGCCCGGCGGCTCGGACTTGCGCACATGCCCCATAATACCGAGATCAATCAGCTCGGGCAGCCAGCGTTGGTCCTCATGCCCCGTATAGACGAGAACGCGCGTGGCCGGGCGCACCTCAAGC
>NZ_JBAIYR010000619.1:0-1055 GCF_036763145.1 Desulfovibrio sp. 1188_IL3213
ATGCCCGCCTTGGCGGTGTCGTAGCGCTTGCCGGTGGGCGGCAGTGAGGTGTAGCCCGTGTCGTAAAAGCAGACCACCAGCAGGCAAAGGGCCAGCAAAAAGGCCAGAGGAGGCGCAAGCCGCCTGAGACCGCTTCTGGTCGGGGGCTGGGGGCTTTTTGCTGTGCGGGCCACGGAGACTCCTTGCTTGTCCCGCGGCGCGTCGTCAAGCTTATGACATGCGCGGCGCGTGAAATTTTCCTTATGCCCCTTGTGGGACGGGTAATTCAGGCTGATGCAACCTCACGCACAGGGCGAAAGGCCGCGTATGTTTTTAATCTTTGCATAAAGCATGCCGGAAAAACACACAACCGGAGGCCAAACGCAGACCTGCCCAATCAGTGGGTGTAGTCCATAATCGGTATGGAGTCGCCGACGGCGCGGGCCACTACCTCACGCATTTTTTTGGCAAACGGGCAGGGATAGCCGATGGGCGTACCCTTTTGAATGCAGGATGCGAAAACAATGGTATCCGCCCCGCGCTTGACAAGATCCTGCGCGCGGAGCACGGCTTTTTTGCCGGGACAGCCGCCGCATGAAATGAAGCCCGTGATATTGATATCCTCTTCAATACCCTCAAATGCGCCTTTTCTTTCGCGCACCATTTTGAAGTCCGTGCTGCCCGGGCAGAAGTCTTCTGTCTGCATGCATCTGATAATGCCGATGTTCATCGTTTTCTCCGTCAGAATGTTTCGTGGGGAGGCATCGCATGGTGTGCTGCAATGGCCCTCAGCCGGGGGACAGCGCCGCATTGCCCTAAAAACCGCGGGGGAGAAGCCTTGTCAAGCAAGGTTTCTCCCCCGTGATTTCACGTCCGGCCGGCTGCAAGCCGCGCGGGCGCAATATTCATATGTTCCAGCTTTCGGTTCGTGTCCGGTCCGAAAACCGGCCTAGAGCAATTTCACTTTGAAATTGCTCTGGCGGCTGCGTGAGCAGACGTTCGCTACGGAGGCGTAAGCGCAGTTTATCTGCGCGGTTAAACGCCGAAGTGAGCGTGCCTTAAACTTTGAGAATGTA
>NZ_JBAIYR010000620.1:0-1052 GCF_036763145.1 Desulfovibrio sp. 1188_IL3213
GGGGCTGTGGCCGGATGCGCGCGCCGCACCGGTATGGGAACACGCGCAGGTCGTGCCCTGCAAAGAGGGATCAGCCGTTACGCCGTGTTCCGGTTCTTGCGTCAACGGCGCGGTGATACGGGCGTCCTCCCGCTCCGTGGCCTCAACAGGCCGCATGTCATGTTCTTTTTTACGATAATCTGCCATAGCGCGCCTTTAGCCCAAAATACTCCCCGAAGGAGCGAAAAAGCCGTGAAAAGCGCCTCCCATGCGGCAAGGCGCATATGTGAAAATGCTCTCGAGGTTCACGCAGCTTGACGCGACGCACTGGGCATTCTATCTATTTCAATCACCCGCCCAACGGCGCAGGACGCCGCATGGGTCAATATGCCGCGCGTGGCATTCTGACCGGGGCGGCACCCTCTCACTTAGCATGCGAAAGAAATGGGAACAAGCGCAATGTATACGCCCTGGGCCGCTTTTTTTTCTCCCGAAGGACGGCGGCTTCTACAAAAATCCATAGATCTCGCCCTGGAAGAAGACGGGCCGGAACTGACCGCCACGGGTCTTTTCTCGCCTGACGCGCAAATGAACGCGGTCATACGCGCCAAAGAAGATACCCTGGTGGTGGGCCTGCCCATTATCGGCCCGGTATTCCGCAGCCTGGGCGCGCTTTTCAGGTGGCAGGCCCTTGTACGCGAAACGGCCCGCGTACCCGCCATGACGGAGGTGGCCCGCATCACCGCTCCGGCAGTGAGCATGCTCAAGGCCGAGCGCGTCATCCTGAACTTCATAACCCATCTTTCGGGCATCGCCAACCTCACGGCCCGCTACGTGCGGGAACTTGAGGGAACCGGAGTGCGCCTGCTCGATACGCGCAAAACCACGCCCGGCCTACGCTGGCCGGAAAAATACGCCGTGCAGGCGGGCGGCGCTTCCAACCACCGCAAAAATCTCGCTGAAATGCTCATGCTCAAAGATAACCACATTGATGCCGCCGGCTCCATTGCCTCGGCCGTGGCTGCCCTGCGCAAACGCTATGCCCCCTGCCCCCCCATTGAGGTGGAATGCCG
>NZ_JBAIYR010000621.1:0-1050 GCF_036763145.1 Desulfovibrio sp. 1188_IL3213
TGGTGCTGGCCTTTGACACAAATGTGGAACAGCGCCCGGCCGAAGGCGACGCCTACCATGCCCTGTCGCCACAGGACGTGGCGGCCCACGGGCATTTCATGCTGGCGCATCTGGTTCGCGACAACTCGTGGTTTCTCAACGCGGCCTGGGTTGACGAATGGCTGAGCGGCATTTTTGACAGCTGGCGGCAGGCGCAATACCGGGGGCGCGGCTCGTGGAAAGACGACACCCCCTACGTGCTTGAGCATCTGGCCTGCTACCTCACCTGGCTTGATGTCGTGCGCATGTCCCTCAACGATCTGGCCGCGCAGGTCATCAATCCTGACCGTGATACCCCCGTGGACGTGGACCTTGTGCTTGATATCGGCAACTCCCGCACCACGGGCATTCTGGTTGAAACCCTGCCCCAGCGCGTTACAAACCTTAACGACAGTTATCTTCTGGAACTGCGGGATCTGAGCCGACCGGAAAACACCTACGCCGATCCCTTTGAAACGCGCGTGGAATTTGTGGATGCGGCCTTCGGCAACGATGCCCTTTCGCGCCGCTCCGGCAGGCAATCGCCCGCCTTTGCATGGCCGTCGGCAGTGCGTATCGGTCCCGAAGCCGCGCGCCTTGCCACGCAGGCCGTGTGCGCCGAAGGCACAACAGGCATGTCCAGCCCCAAGCGTTATCTTTGGGATGAACGCCCGTGGCAGCAAAGCTGGCGCTACAACACCGGCGGCAAGACCGAGCCTATGGTGAGCCGAGGCCTTTTTCCCCGTCAACTCAACCCGCTGGGAACGCCCCTGGGCTGCTTTGACGACCCCCTGTTCAAAAAAAGTCCGGCCCTGCAAAAGCAGCAGGCCGAACCCATTTTTGAATCCCTGTTCACGCGCTCTTCGCTTATGCTCTTCATGCTGGGCGAAATCCTCACGCAGGCCCTTGTAACCATCAACTCTCCGGCCACCCGCGCCCGCCGGGAACTGCCCAACCTGCCCCGCCGGCTGCGCAGGCTCATCTTCACCGTACCCACTGCCATGCCCGTGGCCGAAAAGCGCATCTTCCGCC
>NZ_JBAIYR010000622.1:0-1035 GCF_036763145.1 Desulfovibrio sp. 1188_IL3213
TTCCCGCACTCTCGCGCGCGGTTGAAATTTTCAAGGGCTGGATGGAGAGCAACCGGGAATGGATAAGCCTTGGCCTTGAGGCCCTGATGACGGGTGTAGCCGGAGCGCACAAGGCCTTCGGCCTCGGCGTAAAGACCGCCATTTTTATCGGCTTTGGCCCGCTCGATCACAAGGGGCAGGGGGGTCAGCAGCAAAAATTCCACCTTGCCGCCTGTGGAGCGTGTGCCAAGAAGGCGCGCCTGCAGCACGCGGGAATTGTTGGCAACCAACAGCGCTCCCTCGGGCAGGCAGTCGGGCAGGTCACAGAAATTTTCATGCCGCAGGGTCGGTTCGCCGCTGCGAGGCATGACCAGAAGCCGCGAACCGCCTCGTTCTTCCGGCGGAAACTGGGCGACCTGGTCCTGTGGCAGGTCGAAACGATAGCTTTGCAGTAAGAAATCAGCTTCCTCAATGTGCATGGCGTGCAGGTCCCGGTTATGATGTTCCCGCCCCTTACATGTCTGCCGCTCTTGTCAGGGCAGGGCGTTGAGGCTAGGGTGACGTGATTGCTCCCCTTGGCATGACGAGCGGGAGGTAAGGAGTATAGCCATGCGGCGGCCTCTTGTCATCCTTGTGTTACTGGCAGTTCTCGCAACAATGCAGGGTTGCGCTTCCATCGGGCTGGAAAATCCTTTTTCCAGCGATCCCCTGACCGGCGGAACCGATGCCCCCACAAGCCAACTGCTTGGTGTGCCTGCGCCTGCGGGCATGCAGCGTTATGCCTCGCACGGCTTTCAGAGTTTTGGCCCCGGCGGCGGGCGGCAGGGTCTTGAAGTGCTGCGCGGCCAGGTCAATACCGCCTTTGCGGCCCAGATCATGTATTCCGGCCTGCAGGCCCAGGGTTGGCAGCTTCGCCTGGCTCTGCGCAACTTATGACAGCGCGCAGTGAGGAACGCAGCCGTACTTTATCTGCAAGCTTGCGTGATCTTGAAAAATTTCAGCATGAATCCACTGAATGGCATGAAAAATACAAAATTGCCCTGACTGGACAGATCA
>NZ_JBAIYR010000623.1:0-1031 GCF_036763145.1 Desulfovibrio sp. 1188_IL3213
GCATAATCACATGCGCGGCCGGCAGCGGCGTAAAGCGGTCGCAGACCCAACCCCACGCATATTTGCCCAAAGCCGCGCACAGGGCCGCCGCACAGGCCAACAGCATGGACGTATAGGGCGCCAGGCCCAGGTCCACAAAACGCGGCTTCATCTGGCTCATGACGGAAGAGCTGACCATAAGGGCCAGCCCGAAGGCGATGCCCATGCAGTAGGCATAGGGCGAATGCATCAACCCCCTGAAGGACGTGTCCGGCGCAAGCCTGCACCGCCCTGCCGGGGGTTCGTGCTTTCTGCCGTCAGGGTGCATGTGCATGGCCTGAGGCGTATCGCGCACCATGAACCATGACAGGGGGGCAAGCCCGCAGGTGAGCAGCCCCAGCACAAGATAGGCCGTGCTCACGTCAAAGGCGTTGATAAGCGCCATGCTTGCCAGGGGCAGCACCACGCCGGAAAGAGACGTGCCGGCGTTGACAAGGCCAAAAGCCCGGCCGCGAAAATAGTAAAACCAGTTGCTCACAAGCGCGTTGCCCACAACGCCGCCGCAAATCTGTGTGGCGCTCCACGCCAGAGTGAACAGCAGGGTAAAAAACACGAGATTGCCCGTCATGCCCTGCAAAATGGTGGCGATGCCGCCCACAAGCGCCCCGGCCGTCATGAGACGCCGCAAGGGAAAACGCGCGGAAAGCGACGCCGCCAGAGGCATGGCAAGCTGCCCCACCAGCGCGGCTACGGCCATACTGATGTTAAGTTCCGCCCTGGTCCAGCCATAAGCCACGCAGAGCGGCTCCATGAACGCATTCATGCAATAGAGCACCGTACCCTGAAGCATGAAGTTGCCCCCCATGGAGAGCAGGCTTATTTTCCAACCGTAAAACATGTCATCCTCGAAGTAGTTCCGCACCGGTAACATAAGGAAGCACTGATTAAAGAGCCTCCCGGAAACGCACCGGCGCAGGCATTGACGCAAAAAACGGCGCGGCAGGCCGCACAGGGGCGCCGCTCCGAGAATGCCTTGCCAAACACCCGATGCC
>NZ_JBAIYR010000624.1:0-1027 GCF_036763145.1 Desulfovibrio sp. 1188_IL3213
TCTGGTCCGCCAGTTCCTGCCCCCGGCGGCGGCAATTCGGGCAGGCGTGGCGCGGAACAAGCAGACACAAGGAACGGGCCACACGTTCCGAAGCCGTTTCGATGCGTCCCAGGCCCGAGCAATCCGGGCAGAGCCGCCAGGCTTCGTTCTGCCCTTCGCTGAGCATGTCCGTATCATAAAAGATATGTTTTTGCCGCACCCACCAGCGGTCTTGCTCCCGGCCTTCCGTCTGGCCTTCCGAAGGCGTGGACGGCGGGTTGAAATAGACGTCGCGCACCTGTTCGCACAGGCGGGCGATGTATTGACCGACCTTGAGACTCTGGCGTGTGGACTCGGGCGACCAGCCCGGCTCGCGCACGTCGCTTGCGTCAATGCCCGCCAAAGCCAGACAGATGCCCAGATTCACGTAGGGCAGGGCGCCGCGTATGGCGTAACCGCCCTCAAGCACGGCCACGTGCGGATTGAGCAGCCGGGTCAGGGCTGCATAGCCCTGCGCCGAGAGCTTCATGTTTGCCAGCGGGTCGGTGAAATGGTTGTCCTGCCCGGCGGAATTGATGATGAAATCCGGCTTGAAGTCTTCAAGGATGGGCAACACGGCGTGTTCAACCGCGTACAGATAGCCTTCGTCGCAGGTTTCGGGCGGCAGGGGAATGTTCACGGTGCGGCCCAGCGCGCCGGGGCCGCCGCATTCCTGCAGAAAGCCCGTGCCGGGGTACAGGGTGCGGCCGTCCTGATGCAGGGAGATGAAAAGGGTGTGCGGGTCATTCCAGAATACGTCCTGCGTGCCGTCACCGTGGTGTACGTCTGTATCCACAATGGCAATGCGCAGGGGGCGGCCGTCCGGGTGCGGATAGTGGTCGCGGATGTATTCGGCCATGACGGCCTCGTTGTTGATATTGCAGAAGCCACGGTTGCCGTGCACCACACGCATGGCATGATGCCCCGGCGGGCGTACCAGGGCAAAGGCGCGGTCTTCGTGTCCGTCAAGCCCAAGGCGCGCGGCGAGAATGGCCCCAGATCGGAAAGG
>NZ_JBAIYR010000625.1:0-1018 GCF_036763145.1 Desulfovibrio sp. 1188_IL3213
TGGCGCGCTGTTCGTGCTGACCGGACGCACCTAGAGCCGAACCGCCCTCAAGGGGGCTGCTCGGCGCGGGGCTTTCCGGGCTGTAGCTGGGGCGGGCTTGTGCCACGTTATCTTTTTTGACCATACGCAAGAGTGTTACATATCCTTTGCCGGGGCATAAGTCAAAAGATATACCCGCGAGAATGCCCGCTTTGCCCTGCTGCGCAGAAGATTTTCTTCCTGTAGCTGTAAAGGCGTCCGGAAGCCGTTTCGGGCGTTCTGCCGCGACTGCAGCCCTCTTGCGGCGCGGCAGAAACTCGCAGTGGGGCAGATGGTGCGGCCCTGACGGTTTGTCTGCGGCGGTTCAGTTTTTGCCTCTGCAGTTCGGCGGGTGCTCCCGGCGTCCAGGCTCTTCCTGCTTTCACTGTCCGCCCGGCTCTTTTGGTTCTTCCGGTGTTTCCGCCTCTGCCGGCACACGTCCGTCCAGGTGCAGGGCAATGTGCCGCAAAAGTTCTTCTGCGGCTTTTTTCAGCGGCAGGCGCAGGCTTCCGCCGGCGGCGTTAAAGTGACCGCCGCCGCCCATATCGGCCGCCATGGCGCGCACGTTGATGGACCCGTAGGAACGCAGGCTGAATTTGCAGAGCTTGGGGGCCTCCTCGCGCAGCAGGGCTGCCACCTTGACGCCGTGCAACCGTCTGAGCTGCTCCACAAAGCCTTCCAGGTCTTCCTTGAGGGCCTGGCAGCGGCCAATGTCCTTCAGGCTCACAGGGCAAAAGGCAATCTGCCCGTGATGCTCCACAACCGCGCGTTCCATCAGCTGGCCCCAGAGCCGCCAGCGGCCCAGGCTCCAGTTATTATCCATTTTTTCGCGCAACCAGTGCAGCTTGCAGCCGTTGGCAACCAGGTGCGAGGCCAGGGCCAGCACATCGGCGCTGGTATTGCCGTGGCAGAAGCCCCCGGTATCCGTCAGCAGGCCCAGGGCTACGGAAAGCCCCAGGTCGCCCGTAAGGGGCAGGTCGGCCGCCATGGCGACATAGGC
>NZ_JBAIYR010000626.1:0-1015 GCF_036763145.1 Desulfovibrio sp. 1188_IL3213
CCAGGGGCAGGGGCGGCAGAGAAGGGTCGGTTGCGCTGCCGGAGGCCAGGGGATGGCTGCTGCCGGACGGCAGAACCTCGGGGATTGCGTCCTGCGGTTCGGGAAGTCCCGCGCCGGAATCGGCAGCCTGCGAATTTATGGTTGTCTGCGTAATGGGGGGCTGCTCCGGTTTGCGCAGCCTCTCGTTAAGCATAATAAGGGCCATGCCCAGCACGCAGACGGCCACAAGAAGACTTAATATTACTTTATTCATGCCAAAAGGCTCCTGCCAAAACAAGTGTTGACCAGATGCTGTCTCATCGGCGGGGCGAAGCTTTCCGTCCCCGGTTTTGCAGCTTTTCTTTGCGAATATATACAAGCATCCGAAAATACAAATGCTCATCGCCATCCATATTCATGGCCGCGCGAATATGGGCGGCTGCCTCGTCGTATTGCCCCAGCGTGCAGAGAACGCGGGCAAGATTGAAATGGGCGTGGTCGTCATTGGGGGCCAGTTGCACAACCTTGCGGCTGAACAGAAGGGCCAGATCGGGATGCGCGCTTTGCCGCAGCCTGACGCCGAAGTCTCTGAACATGTGCTTGTGCGCGATGCAGATATTTTCTGTGGTTTCAGCAAGTTGCTCAAGCGTTTTCAGCGCGCCCCGGCGTTCGCGCGGCCGCTTCAGGCGCAGCAGGGCCTGACGGAAGGCTTCGCGCAGCTTTGATTCGGTCATCTTGGCTTGGCGGGCAGCTTCGGGATCATAGACCCGGTTTACCACTGCCGGGCCTGTGGTCTGCAGGGGATGGGGCGAAAGGGCGTCGCTTTCTGAAACGGAGAGGTCTACACCTCTGAGCTGCGGCCGTGTTTTTTCAGCCACAAAGCGCGCAGGCGCGCCCAGTTCTGCCTCGGAGACGGCGGTATTTTTCTGCTTTTGAAGAGGATTCTGTTTTTCGGCGGTTGCGGGGTGCGGCGTTTGTGGCGATGCCGCAGACCGTTGCGGGGTGTCCGCTTGGGGCGCAGGGGCTGTGGGGGATG
>NZ_JBAIYR010000627.1:0-1013 GCF_036763145.1 Desulfovibrio sp. 1188_IL3213
ATTCGGGTTTGATTATTGGGATATGGAACGTCCAGCCGTTTTGTTCTATGCCAGCGCCTTTTCCATCATGGCACTGTATGCATTCATAACGCACCTCGTTATGCGTCTGGCTGGGAAACTTGTGGATCCAGCCATACCCCTGGCTGCCAGCCGACCTGGCCGTCAACTGTAGGGCAAACAGAAACAATACCGGCTGTCGTTTCTGAGGCTTCGCCCCCTTCTCGGCCCCCCTTGCATCCCCCCCGAAGCACCCCCTTGAGAATTTCAAAAACCCTGTTTCTGCGAGGGCTGCGCGGCCTCTGCTGCGGGAGCTTCCTCGCTTCGCTCGGTGATCTCCCTCCGCGCCGCGCAATGCCATCGTTTTCTTTTGCCTTGCGTGGAAGCTGCGAGGGCGTCTGGCTACTCAAAAACATACACAACGCCAGCAGGTTAGAGCATTTTAGCTTTGAAAAAGTGTAAATGCCCTAACGGCAATATTCCAGTCGGTTGTTTACCCTCGCGTCGCGTCGCGCAATGCCATCGTTTTCTTTTGCCTTGCGTGGAAGCTGCGAGGGCGTCTGGTTACTCAAAAACATACACAACGCCAGCAGGTTAGAACATTTCAAGTATAAACGCTCTAACGCTGCACCAGCGTGCAGATCGCCACAACAAAGCGTAGTTTCAGCCGAAATTCGCATTTTTCGACTGAACGAAAACGTTGAGAATGGACACTCTCAAGGTTACGACACTCACGTTTTGGCGCTTAACCGCGCGAAGAAATAACTCTTGGGGGAAAAGGCATATCATTTGAGAACATTCCGCCTGTAGCAAGACCGACTCCTTGCGGTATCCAGACGGCTTCGAATTTTTCATGCAGGGGAAAGTGGCGGATGGCGTTGCGCGGCGCGGAGGGAGATCACCCGACCGGAGGGAGGGAAGCTCCCGCAGCAAAAGACGCGCAGCCCTCGAAAGCCGATGGAAGAGGGAAAGCCCGGCGGGTGCTCCGGGGGGAGTGCAGAGGGGGCCTCGGAGGG
>NZ_JBAIYR010000628.1:0-1009 GCF_036763145.1 Desulfovibrio sp. 1188_IL3213
CCGCCCCGCAGGGATTCGGGGTTGGCCTCAAGGGTCACTTCTGCCTTGGGGGCCAGATTGAAGTAGCGCCCCAGGCGCTCCATAATCAGGGCGATCACGCGGGGCGGCAAGAGACTGGGCGTGCCGCCGCCAAAAAATACGGTCTGCACCGGGCTGCCGCCCAGCCTGTCGCCCCAGTGGGCAAGCTCCATAAACAGGGTATCCACATAGTCACGCACGGCCGGAGACGACACGGGGTCCACGCCGCGCCCCAGCGGGCTGGAGTAAAAGGCGCAATACCGGCAGCGCGTGCTGCAAAAGGGAACATGTATATATACGAGCATAGGCTTTCCAGTGACAGAAAAATGACGCGGGCAAGGGGACGCAAGACGCCTTGCGGCATTCTTGCAAAGAACATGCCCCACCATGCCCGCAGAGCACGCTCCTGACAAGCCCCGAGCCGCGGCGCAAACAGGTGGAAATCTCGCCCACTGCACAACGGGCCGCCAAAATACCCTGCGTCTTTCAGCCGGAGGCAATCCCGCGCCCTTGGCAAAAAGCCCCCGGCAGCGTATATTCCCCTCCCGGACAGGCCGCCGCATCAGGCAGGCCGTCAGCCGTCAGCCGCATCTTTGCGGCATACAGCGGCACATATGAGGAGAATGCAGCCCATGGACATACGCTTTCAAAATCTTGGCCCGGAACACTGGAAGGGCGAAGTCATGCTGGCCCCCGTCTGCCAGGACGAAGTCCTGACAGAAGTTTGCCCCCTGCTGGACAAGGCCGCCCCCTGGCTGGCCATTGCCCCCGCCCTGCGCGACTTCAAGGGCAAGGCCGGTGAACTGGCCCTCATGCACGGCCACCCCGAGCTTACCATACCCCGTGTACTGGCCGTGGGCCTCGGCCCCCGCGAAAAGGTGGACACGGCAGGCATCCGCAAGGCTGTTGCCGCTGCCGTGCAACTGTGCCGGCAGAAGGGCTTTGGCTCCATTCTCCTGCCCGAACCTGCCCTGGCCCGCCTGCCCGGCGA
>NZ_JBAIYR010000629.1:0-1006 GCF_036763145.1 Desulfovibrio sp. 1188_IL3213
GGGCGGCGTGCGGCCGGCGCGCCTTTCGGGATGGTCCTGCAAGGCATGCCGGGGTACGGAAGGGCCTTGAAGGCAAGGCCCCAAGGCACAGGCCGCCCACGGCGACCTGTTTGCCTTCCCCAGTCGGGCAAAGCCCCCCCAAGGAGTAAACATGTCACGAATCGTGTTTCTGGAAGAACGCTGCAAGGGCTGCCGCCTGTGCGTGGAAGCCTGCCCCGTGCATATTCTGCGGCCATCGGGCCGGTTCAATCGCCAGGGTTATGAAGTTATGGAAATGGACGGACAGTGTACGGGGTGCGCTTCCTGTGCCGTCATGTGTCCGGATGTGGCTATCCGTGTCTTCAAAAGCGCCGGAAAAAAAGGGGGCGAGGCATGAGCCAAAGCCAGAATTCCTCTGAGCGTATCCTCATCAAGGGCAACGAGGCCGTGGCCTTCGGCGCTGTTGACGCTGGCTGCCGCTGCTACTTCGGCTACCCCATCACGCCGCAGAACGAAATCCCCGAAGTGCTTTCTTCGCTGCTGCCGGAACATGGCGGACAGTTTGTACAGGCCGAGAGCGAAGTGGCTGCCGTCAACATGCTGCTGGGCGCTGCGGCCTGCGGCATTCAGGCGCTCACGTCTTCCTCCAGTTGCGGCATATCCCTCATGCAGGAGGGCATCTCCTACATGGCGGGCAGCCACGTGCCGGGGGTAATGGTCAACATGCAGCGCGGCGGGCCGGGCCTTGGCGACATCGGTCCCTCACAGGGCGACTATTTTCAGGCCGTCAAGGGCGGCGGCCACGGCGACCACCGCAATCTGGTGCTGGCCCCGGCCACTGCCCAGGAATGCTATGACTTCATGTTCCGCGCCTTTGCTCTGGCCTTCAAGTATGCCAACCCGGTCATGGTGCTCGGAGACGCCATCGTGGGCCAGATAAAAGAGCCTGTGCGCCGCATGCCCCCGGCTGACGCCGTTGCTCCCGAAGCCCTTGCCGCCCTGACAAAAGACTGGCGGCTTGAAGGCT
>NZ_JBAIYR010000630.1:0-1005 GCF_036763145.1 Desulfovibrio sp. 1188_IL3213
CAGGTCGCCAGGCCGAACCGCGTCGGCCAGCTTGTCATTGTCGGCGCTGTTGCGGCCGATGCACAGCCAGTAGTGCCGCCCGTCCTCATGATGCCAGAACTGGCGGCCCAGGTTGGCAAGGGCGAAATCTTCGCCCGAAGCCTCGGGCAGAAGGTTCAGCACCGTCCAGTAGCGGCGGGCATTTTCTTTTTCCGTCAGGCGGCAGCCGCCCCCTGGGGTGGGAATTTCCGTGATGCCCAGTTCCGCCGCCAGATCAAGCTGATCGCGCCTTCCCCGGCCAGAAAAACTCAAAAGCCGAGTACGGTCCACAAGACCGCTTTCTTCCATCTGCGTGGGCGGCAGATGGGTGGCCGAAAGGGGCCGCAGCAGTATGCCGCCCACACCCGCATCACGCATGATAAGATGAAGGGTGTCGCGCCGCTGCGACATGGGGCGCTGACCCAGCACCTCGCCCGTGGCAAGGCCGGCTGCTCCCACGGCCTCCATATATTTCCGCGCCTGGCGCAAAAGAAGGATCTTGCAGTCCACGCAGGGATTCATGACCTTGCCGAAGCCATGCTCCGGACGCTGCCGCAGCATGGCCGCAAAGGCTTCGCTCACGTCACGGCTGACAATGTCCAGACCGTAAATCTTGTGCCAGTAAGGCACAGCCTTGGCCGAACCGAAAAAAGGCGTGACAAAATGCAGACAACGCACGGAAAGGCCTTGTCGTTCCAGAACCTTGGCCGCCAGGATGCTGTCCAGACCGCCGGAAAACAGCGCGATAATATCAGGTGTGCTCATGCCGCGCTTGTATGCCAGACAAGGCGCACTGCGCAAGAGGCGAAGCACGAAATTTTCTTGCCAGGGCGGTTATCAGTAATTATAGGTAACAAACAGCATACCACGGCAGCCGCCCCAGACGACGCAAGCCGTGCTGGTTTTGGCTGAAACCCGCCAACAGCGCTCAAGCGTGTTGCCCCGGCCATGACGCGTCAGGGCCGGGCCGGACAGCGGAGATCCGGC
>NZ_JBAIYR010000631.1:0-1003 GCF_036763145.1 Desulfovibrio sp. 1188_IL3213
GCTTTTGCCTGTCCTGCAGCAGACCCTGCCCGGCAACGTGGAAGTGCGCGTGGTCACGGACCGCACCACCACCATCCGCGCCACGGTGCACGACGTGCAGTTGGAACTGCTGCTGGCCGTGGCCCTTGTCATCTGGGTTATCTGGCTGTTTTTGCGCAATGCGCAGGCCACGATCATACCGGCGCTGGCCGTGCCGCTTTCGCTGGTGGGATCGCTGGGCGTCATGCATCTGGCGGGCTATTCCCTCAACAACCTGACCCTTATGGCCCTTGTCATTGCCACAGGTTTTGTGGTGGACGATGCCATTGTGGTCATTGAAAACATCTCCCGTTATCTGGAGCAGGGCATGCGCCCGCTTCAGGCGGCGCTTACGGGCGCGGGGCAGATCGGCTTTACCATCATATCTCTTACCATTTCGCTGGTGGCCGTGCTTATTCCCCTGCTTTTCATGGGGGATGTGGTGGGGCGGCTTTTTCGCGAATTTGCCGTTACCCTGGCAGTGACCATCCTTATTTCCGCAGTCATTTCGCTCACGCTCACGCCCATGCTGTGCGCGGTCATGCTGCGGCCGGAACGCCCTGCGGATCGCAAGGGCGAGGGCCGCTTTTTTGCCCGTCTGCTTGACTGGTACGAGCATCGGCTTGAATGGGTGCTGGCGCGCCAGCGGCTGACGCTGGCCGTGGCTGTGGGCACTCTGGCGCTTACGGTTCTGCTTTACATCATCGTGCCCAAGGGCTTTTTTCCCGTGCAGGATACGGGAGTCATTCAGGGTATGGCCGAAGCCCCGCAGGACACCTCTTTCAAGGCCATGGCCGGGCGTCAGCGTGAGCTTGCCGAAGTGATTCTTGAAGACCCGGCCGTGGAAAGCGTGGTCTTTTTTGTAGGGGTAGACGGCATCAACCAGACCATGGCAACCTCGCGCCTGACCATCGAACTGCGCCCGCTGGCCGACAGTGACGCCCGTGCTCCGGCCATAGCCCGGCGCATCATGAACCGGGCCGCG
>NZ_JBAIYR010000632.1:0-1000 GCF_036763145.1 Desulfovibrio sp. 1188_IL3213
GCGGCGGCCTGGGGGGCTGCCTTGGCAGGCGCGGACTTGCTTTTGCCCGCATCCGCATTTTTTTCCGTTTTGGCGGCGGCCTGCTTGCCTTCCTGTTTTTTGTCTTCACGCTTGGGCGCAGGTTCGGTCTTTTCCGCCTTGGCCGGAGCCTCAATGCTGGGCTGGCTCGGAACCAGCAGGGTTACCTGCGCCCGGGCGGAAGTCGCCGTGAGTCCGAAAAGAGCGGCTGTGCACACTATGGCGGAAAAAAAGGCGACCGCTGTGCGTGGCAGCGTATGCAAAAAAGAAATGCGCGGCATGAATGCTCCTGCTTTGCCAGAAAGGGTTGCGCGACCGGTCGGTCGGGCATGTGGCTTCGGGCTTTTATATTGTCGTAAGCGTAACAGAACGCCCCGGCATTGTCATGTGGCGCGGTCAAGGGCGTCCGGCGTCTAGATGTAAGATTCGTCCTCCAGGGCTGCCTGGTGAGCGGGGTCAGCCTGGTGGGATGCCCAAGGCGCTGCCGGGTCTTTTGTTGTGCGCGCGACCACAAGAATATCCACCCGTGCGGCTCCGGCATCGAGCAGGGCGAGGCTGGCGGCGCGCAGGGTGCTGCCTGTGGTCATGACATCATCCACCAGCCACAGGCGGCAGTCTCTGACCTTTGATGAGGAGGCAAAACTGTGACGTACGTTGTCGGGCCGCGCACGGGCGCTCAGGCCTATCTGTGCCGGGCCGGGGCGTGTGCGGTGCAAGAGGTCGGGCGCAAGTTCAAATCCTGTCTGTGCGTTCACGGCTCTGGCAAGTTCGTGTGCCTGATTATAACCCCTGTGACGCAGATGGGCGGGATATTGCGGAACAGCCACCAGGGCGTCGGGCCGGGGCAGGCAGCGGGCGGCCTCCTGCAGAAAAGCTCCGAGCAAAGGGGCCAGGTAGAGGTGACCGTCAAATTTGAGCCGCAGAAGCACATGGCGCAGTGCCGCTTTGTAAAGCCCATGAAAGGCCGCGCCAGACCACGGGG
>NZ_JBAIYR010000633.1:0-990 GCF_036763145.1 Desulfovibrio sp. 1188_IL3213
GAACGTGTCCCACCGGGCATCGTCAACCAGGCCCAGCTGCCGCCCGCGAGGAGTCAGGCGCGTATCGGCATTGTCTTCGCGCAACAGCAGGCGGTGTTCGGCGCGCGAAGTAAACATCCGGTACGGCTCCTGGGTTCCCGAGGTGACCAGATCGTCCACCAGAACAGCCATATATGCCTCGTCGCGGCCCGGCAGGAAGGGCGGCATCTCACGCAGGCGGCAGGAAATGTTCAGCGCCGCCCACAGGCCCTGGGCCGCCGCTTCTTCATAGCCGGACGTGCCGTTGATCTGCCCGGCCAGCCATAGTCCGTCAACGGCCTTGCTTTCAAGGGTGGGCATAAGCTGCACGGGGTCGGAAAAATCATATTCAATGGCATAGCCCGGGCGCAGCATGACGGCGTTTTCAAGGCCGGGCACAGCGTGGATCATGGCAAGCTGCACGTCCAGCGGCAGGCTGGTGGAAATGCCGTTGGCGTAGACTTCGGCGCTGTCCAGTCCCTCCGGCTCAAGGAATATCTGATGCCGTTCCCGGTCGGGAAAGCGGGCCACCTTGTCCTCAATGGAAGGGCAGTAGCGCGCGCCCGTTCCCTTGATGACGCCCGTGAACATGGGCGAACGGTCAAAGCCGCCGCGAATCAGTTCGTGAACGTGCTCGTTTGTCCAGGTCACATGGCAGGCCACCTGGGGCAATACCGGGCCGGGACCGTGAAAGCTGAAGGCCGGGGCCGGATCATCGCCTTTTTGTTCTTCCAGCACGGCATAGTTGATGGAGGACCTCAGCAGGCGTGGGGTCGTGCCTGTTTTCAGGCGGCCCAGCTCAAATCCCAGCGAGCGCAGGCTGTCGGAAAGACCCAGCGAGGGGGCGTCGCCAAGGCGGCCGCCGGGAATGCTGGTCAGGCCCATGTGAATGCGGCCGTCAAGGAATGTTCCCGTGGTCAGCAGCACATGCCGGGCGAAAAATTCAAGGCCCTGCGCCGTGCGCACGCCTGT
>NZ_JBAIYR010000634.1:0-984 GCF_036763145.1 Desulfovibrio sp. 1188_IL3213
AGGCCACAGTGGCCGAGGTGTGCGCAAGCATGCTGCGACCCGTGGGCGTGGACAAAATCAAGGTGCAATCGAGCGGCGCTGCGTACAAGAAGGTAGCTGTAGAGCCGGGCATGTCGGCGTGGGAGGCTTTGCAGCGCGCAGCCGAGGCTAGCGGCCTTTGGCCGTGGTTTGAGCCGGACGGCACCCTCATGGTGGCCGCGCCGGACTACAGCCGGGCAGTGGACGCAGAACTTGTGCTGGTCAAAGATGGCACGGGCAATAATGTGCTGGATATTACGCTGGAGGAAAGCTGTAACCGCCGTTACAGCGAGGTCACAGTGCTTGGGCAGAGCATCGGCGGTGAGGATGATGAAGCCGACACCCAGCTAACGCATACGGTCAAAGATAAGGGTGCGTGGTTCTATCGGCCCCTCATACGTGATGAGGGGCATGTGGACAGTACAGACATGGCCAGCCGTCGCGCCCGAAAAATCATTACTGATGGCATCATGGAAAGCCTTACCATCACCGTTCGTGTACGCGGCCATGCCATTGAAAACGGCAAGCCCTGGCAGCCGGGCATGCGCCTGCGCCTGCGCTCTGATGCCCTGCAATGCGACATCACAACGATGCTTGCCCGCCGCACCTTTGTGGGTGGGCGCGAGGGTACGACAACCCAGCTTGTGCTCAAGCCCTGGGGCGTGTGGCTGCCTGACACTGCCAGAAAGCCGCACAAGAGAAAGAAGAAATCTGACGGCGATGAGTGTGATTATGACTTTGACTAAGGGGCCGACATGCCAAGCATAACAGATATGATAGACGCCCGTATTGCGCGGTTTATGCGGGCCTTGCGGCTGCCGTACCGTGCGCGGCTGACCGCGTTAAACGGCGACCCGGCCTTGCAAATGGCGCAGGGCAAGGGCTTGGCTGGCGAGGCTGTGCAGGCTGTTGAGGTTTTGCAGCAGTTTGGTTTTTCCAGCGGCATCCAGATCGGAAGAGCGTCGT
>NZ_JBAIYR010000635.1:0-983 GCF_036763145.1 Desulfovibrio sp. 1188_IL3213
GCGTACGCCTGCGCCCCTTGCCTGCAGCCTCTCCCGCGCCTTCCGCTTCTTCCGCTTCTTCCGCTTCTTCCGGCGTCATGCCCGGACAGGCTCTGTATGAAGCCGAACCGATCACCGGAGCTTCCGGCCTGATCACGGGCCTTGCGGCGGCAGACGGCCTGCTGGTCTGCCCCGAAAACCGTGAGGGTTTCGCTGCCGGAGATATTGTTATGGTGGAGCTTTTTCAGTAGTAATAACGCATACGCCAACTACGGAGACATGCCATGAAGCGCAATACCTACCTGACTCTGCTTGCGCCCGAAGAGGCGCGAAAGCGCTGGTTCGAGCGTCTTCAGGCAGCTTCCCGCGCATTACCGGAAGAAAACGTTCCACTGACCGCAGCCCTGCACCGCGTTCTCAGCCGCCCGGCGGAAGCGCTTCGTTCTTCACCCGCCTTCCACGGTGCAGCCATGGACGGCATCGCGGTCAATGCCGAGGACACGTTCAGCGCCTCCGCCCGCAAGCCCTTGCGCCTTGAAATGGGCAGGCAGGCCCACTGGATCAATACCGGCCACCCCCTGCCGCCGGACTGCAATGCGGTTATCATGGTGGAAAACATCAATATCGAAGGTTCCGGCGACAACCAGTGGGCCGTGATCGAAAAGGCCGCTTTTCCCTGGCAGCATGTGCGTAAAATGGGTGAAGACATGGTGGCTACGGAAATCATCCTGCCGCCCGGAACCCGCCTTGGGCCATACGACCTGGGCGCACTGGCGGCGGGGGGCATTCTGAAAGCCCCCGTGTTCGTCCGGCCGCGCGTTTTCATCATTCCCAGCGGCTCTGAAATCGTTCCCCTGGAGCAGGCGCGCGAAGAAGACCTGCGTGCCGGACGAACGCTGCCCGAATTCAATTCCCTGATTTTTGCGGCCATGATTACAGAAGCCGGGGGCGAGTCCGTCACCCTGCCCGTGGTTCCCGACCAGCCGGAGGCCATCGCCGCCGCC
>NZ_JBAIYR010000636.1:0-979 GCF_036763145.1 Desulfovibrio sp. 1188_IL3213
CGAGCCTCGGCCCTTCTGCCGCCCTGCTCGCAAAGCTGCCCCAGCCGGATATGCGCAAAAAGATGGTCCGGAGCGGCCTTGACGCACTGTCGGTAGTAGCGGGCGGCAGCGCGCCGCTCGCCCAGACTCTGGCAGATATTGCCGAGATTATAGTAAATCTGCTTGGCCGCGCCCGCATCGGGATTATGGCGCAGGGCCTCAAGAAAATAGCGCCGGGCCTCATGCCCGCGTCCCAGGGCCGCCATGCAGACGCCAAGGGAGTTCCAGGCCATCACATTGCTCTTGTCCGCCAGCAGGGCCAGCTTGTACTCTTCCAGAGCGCCGAAAACATCGCCAAGGCTGTAGCGCCTGTCGGCACTGATGTTGAGCGCCAGGGAGTTGCACAGGCCGACTCGTGGCGGCGGCAAAAGAAGCGCGTATTCCAGAGCCTTGAGGGCGCAGTCCGGCATTTCGGCCTTTCGATATTGCAAAAAGGGAAAGGCCGCCAGACCTGCCGCCGCATCAAGCCCTTCTTTTTCCAGATCCGCGCACAGGCGTTGATACAGGCCGTCAACATTCTGCGTTTCCACGCCAGGATGAAAAAATATCAGACTGTTGCTGCCATAAAGACCAGCCAGCGGATCGGCCTGTTCCACATCAGGGGCGCGCTTGCGCAAAAGCTTTCCCCACAGGCGCAGGGCCGTGGCCGGAGCCTGGCCCTCGGCATTTTCCAGCCGCACTATTGCCAGCACAAAGCGGGTACAGCGCTCGCTTTCATGCGCAAAACGGTTAAGAAAATCGCCATGTCCGCACAGGCCGCCACGGGAGGCCTCTTCAGAAAAAATGCCTGTTCCGCTGTTTTCATCAGCCGGCGATGTCTTTGTTTCGTCGCCAGCGGCCACTGCGGGAAACGGCACGGAGCGAGCCTGCGGGCGCTCAGGATTTTCGGCGGTTTTGCGGTGACCGGCATCATCGGCGCCGCCTTGCGCTGCCCTGTCAG
>NZ_JBAIYR010000637.1:0-976 GCF_036763145.1 Desulfovibrio sp. 1188_IL3213
TGTCCTGCAAGGCGGCCATCAAGGCAGGGCAGCGCCTTACGGACGATGAGGCCGCCGGCCTGCTGCGTCAGTGGCTTGCCGCTCCTGACAGGGAATACTGCCCGCACGGACGCCCCTGCGTGCTGCGCTGGGACGGCCCGGAGCTGGAAAAAATGTTCAAGCGGCGGCAGTCCTGAGGTTTTGACCCGGCAGTGCCTGTGTGCGGGGTGAAAGCCCGGGGAGTTTTTTGCACAAACCTGCCGGAGTCATGAGTCAGGGCTGCCGCACGTAAAAAATGCATGCTGCGGTTATGGTTTTGCTGGCCGGGCTGTGGCGCGGAGATATTATATGGAAAAAAAATATTGGCTGCTGAAGTCGGAGCCGGGGTGCTATTCCATCGACGACCTTGCGGCCGAGCCTGATCAGGTCACCAGTTGGGGCGGCGTGCGCAACTTTCAGGCGCGTAATTTCCTTCGTGATCAGGTGGCCGTGGGCGACATGGTCATCTTTTACCACAGCGTGACTGCGCCTTCGGCGGTTGGCGTGGCCCGCGTGGTCAGGGCCGGATACCCTGACCCCACTGCCTGGGAGCCGGAAGACGAACACTTTGACCCCGGATCGACCCCGGAAAAACCGCTCTGGTTCGCGGTAGACGTGCGTTTTGTAAAAAAATTTTCCAAGCCCGTGCCGCTCAAGGCCATGCGCATGGTTCCCGCCTTGCTCGGCATGGAGCTTTTGCGCAAAGGGTCCCGGCTCTCGGTTATGCCCGTTACCAGGGAAGAGTTTGATATCATTTGCAAGATGGGTGATCTGGAAGACAGCCGGATCATCTGAGGCTGCACCGCGCCGGCGGTCTACACCGGGGCCGCTTGCGCGGCGCAGTGGCGGGCTGACAGTGGGCGGCGCCTTTTCTGATGTCGCCTTGTGTTCTCCGTGATGCCCTTTTGGCGTTCCCGCGACAGCCTTCCGCATCCGCCCGGCATTCTTCCGATGCCCC
>NZ_JBAIYR010000638.1:0-972 GCF_036763145.1 Desulfovibrio sp. 1188_IL3213
CGCCCAAGGGCCTCGCGCAGGGGCGGCAGCCAGCCCGACGTCATGGTGGTATCGTTGTTAAGAAAAAACAGCAGATCGCCGCCAGCGGCCCTGGCCCCCGCATTGCAGCCTCCGGCAAAACCCACGTTTTCATTCAGCCGCAAGGGACAAAAAGCCGCGCCCCACAAGGCGCGGCCCAAAGGTTCCAACTCGGTGGCAGTGGCGTCGGCAGAGCCGTTGTCCACCACCACTATTTCCACATTTTCCCCTTGCGTGTGCCGGGCCAGGGAGCGCAGGCAGGCGGCTGTCATGTCCCAGAGATTCCAGGCCGGGATGATGATGGAAACTTTTTCGTTGTTCATGGTTCACTCCGGTTCCGTACCGCAAAACTGCGGGCCGCGCTCACGAAGTTTTCGGCCCAACCCGGTGCGGCCGGGGCGAAAATATGGGTATAGGAGGCCCATACATTGCGAAAAACAAGTCCGTCCACCCTGAGTGATGTGGGCGCATGGCCGCCCTTGCCCGCATCCGGGTGCAACGGAGCATTGGGCGGCGGCCCCATGCCCTGCCCCTTGTCCAGTTGCATGACCCAGCGCGCATGCCTGCTGTTGCGGCTCCAGTCGCCCGTATCTTCCCACCGGCAGCGCGAATAGTGGAATTCGTGTCCGCGCAGATCCGTGCCGGGAGCAAAGAAGGGGTTGGCCCCCGTAATCTTGCCGCGCACATAGCCAAGCCCTTGCGGCTTTGGGCAAAAAACAGCGCTTACCGGCAAAATTCCGCTCATGGGCCACAACGCCCCCTGACGCTCAATACCGCGTGAAAGCACCATAAAACCGCCGCATTCGGCATATATGGGCATGCCCAATTCCGCCCACACCGCAAGCTGCCCCAACAGTGGCGAACGGCTTAAAGCTTCTGCATGGTCTTCAGGA
Source organism: Desulfovibrio sp. 1188_IL3213 (assembly GCF_036763145.1). Taxonomy (NCBI): domain Bacteria; kingdom Pseudomonadati; phylum Thermodesulfobacteriota; class Desulfovibrionia; order Desulfovibrionales; family Desulfovibrionaceae; genus Desulfovibrio; species Desulfovibrio sp. 1188_IL3213. The sequence goes on from NZ_JBAIYR010000638.1 coordinate 912, forward strand.
AAGCCCCCGCCCAGATACAGGCCGTCCACCTGCGGCCAGGGCGCGCGGCAGGCCGGGCCGG
>NZ_JBAIYR010000639.1:0-970 GCF_036763145.1 Desulfovibrio sp. 1188_IL3213
ATTGTACAGGCGGCGCGCCAGGCTCATGGCCGGTTTGAGGGTCACCCCGCTTTCGTGCTGCTCGATAAAGGTGCGGCCCGATGAGGCGCACATGTCCGCCAGTACCTCACGCAGGGGAGCATCGCCCCCGCAAAGGCGCAGTGCCGTGTATTGGCCCTCGTCCATCAGCCGCTCAAGAGCGCGCAGCTTGTAAACGGCGTACAGGCCGGGCGTCATCTTGGGATGACGCTCATACAGCAGCGAACACCACCACATGGACAGTCCGTGGCCGCCCCGCAGGCGTTCCTGCACTTCTTTGCCGCCGACCACGAGACGCCCGAGATCATAGGCCCAAGCCGTGTGCTCGGCGCGTATGGACTCAAGATCCTTGCGCAGCCGGGCAGACAGAGACACATGCCCCTCCGGGGCGTCCCATCCCTCCCACTGTACAACGGTTTGCGCGGCGCCGTCACTGAAGCTTTCAGGGTTGACCGGGCATGGACCCAGATCAGGGGCAATCGGCCCTACAATGAGGATAAGTTCCTTCATGAGCGTTCCCGGCTCCAGTCAGGCTCCGCGCCAGAGGCGTCATCCTCGTCCCGCAGGGGACCGGCGCTGATTCCCGCGCTGCGCCCCGTGCTCAGGTCGTTGAGCGCCGCCCATATGGACAGGCCGTAAGGCGGATAGAGCACACCTTTTTCCGTAATGATGCCGCTGATGCATTCCGCAGGCGTCACGTCAAAGGCAAAATTGAAAACAGGGACGTTTTCCGGGCACAGGCGCGTTTCTCCCACATGGGTCACCTCAAGGTCCGGGCGCTCCTCAATGGGGATGGCCGCGCCGTCGGGCGTGGCCGGGTCAATGGTGGAAAGCGGCGCAGCCACATAAAAAGGCATATGAAAATGCCTGGCGAGCAGCGCCACGCCGTAGGTTCCTATCTTGTTTGCCGTGTCGCCGTTGGCCGCGATGCGGTCGGCCCCCACCACCACGC
>NZ_JBAIYR010000640.1:0-969 GCF_036763145.1 Desulfovibrio sp. 1188_IL3213
GGCTCATGGCCCGCTGGAACGTGCGCTGCCTGACTATGGAGCAGTTGCGCGAAACCCTGGGGCCTGCCGCTCCGGACAGCGGCGGTCTGCTCCCGACTGCGGCCGCCGGACCCAATGACTGGACCTGGTTTTCATAATCCGACCTGTTTGGGGCAGGGCATTTCAACTATCACACTGTTTATACTGACGAAATGCTCTGGGCTCGTGAAGCGAGGCGTAGCGCGGTCCGCGAGATGGGCTTAAGCGCGCCTTGCTGCCGTAAAGCCGCAATCTCAAAGCGAAGCTGCCATAAAAATGCGTTCACGCCTGGTTGCCGTATGGCGGAACAGCGTTGGGCGCTGTGCGTTTTACTGTGGCATTTCATTTTCAGCGCGGTTTCCGGCGGCGCTCGCGCCGCCCCGCGACGTGTTGCATCATGCGCGGCCTTAGGGCATTTTGTCTTTGAAACAAAGTGCATGCCCGAATACAACCTGTGGATTTGCCCCTTGCAGACGCTCAGGAGCAAGCAATGACAAAAGACACAACAAGCGAAACGCTCACCGCGCCGCCATTTGCGCCCGGCCTGCCCCATGTGGCCTGTGTGCTGCTCTGGTATCCGCTTTTCACCCAGCCCTTTATATTCCGTGAGGTGCAGGGGCTGCGCAAGCGCCTTCCTGTGGCGGTCTACAGTCTGTATGGACCCAACCTGCGCCATTGCTCCACGGAAATGCGCAACGTGGCGCGGGAGACCATAACTATGGGTACTCGGGCGCTGCCGGCTATCCTGGGTGAAGTGCTGCGCGAGATGTTCACGCATCCCCTGCGGCTGGGCCGGATTTTCAGGCGCACCATGTTCCGCCGCTGGCGCTGCATTGAAACCCTGGGCGAAAATCTCTGGGCTTTTTGCGCCGGGGTCTATCTGGCCCGCCGGTTCAGGGAGGCAGGCATAGACATGATCTACGCCCCCTGGCCGCGCGGCACAGCCACGGC
>NZ_JBAIYR010000641.1:0-967 GCF_036763145.1 Desulfovibrio sp. 1188_IL3213
TCCTGCCATGACTGCTCTGACGGCGGTCTGGCCGTTGCTCTGGCTGAAATGTGCATCGGCGGACGCCTGGGCGCGGAGATCAACCTGGACGCCGTACCGGCCTTCCAGAGCATGAACAGGACGGAACTGCTGTACAGCGAAAGCGCCAGCCGCCTGCTTGTGAGCGTCAAACCCGATCTGGCCATGATCTTTGACGCTCTCGGCCAGTGGCAGGTCTGCACCCGCATCGGCACGGTGACCGGCGACAGCCGCCTGACCATCAAGTCCGGCGACAGCGTCATTGCCCACGAACACGTGGACGATCTGGCCCGCGCCTTCAAGGTTACCCTGGACTGGTAAACACCGCAGCCGCACAGCGCGTGAATGCGCTATGCCGCAACCCGCCGCACCGGCACGCTGCAAAAATACAACGCATACACAAAGGCCGCCGCAAGATTTGTTCTTGCGACGGCCTTGCATTCATAAACTGCGGTTGCTTTGCATGCGCCGCTTTACTGTCTGTTCCCCAAACTCACCCTACCAGTCGCGTCAGAGTATTTTAACTTTGAGAATATACATTCTCAAAGTTTGAGGCGCGCTCGCTTCGGCGTTTAACCGCGCAAATAAATAGCTCTGCTGTCTTCGCGGCAGTCGTTGGCGAGCCTGCGAGCCTTACGAATGGCGACAGTGGTTGTGTGGAAACAAGCCGCTCGTTACACCTGCTGTCTGCAAGCGTAGTTTTCTGCGTTACAGATCCTGAAGCATCCATAAACCCTTCGGGCAACGGCTGAAGTTGCGCTTGCGCCTCAGTGGCGGGCGTCTGCTCCCGCATCCGCCAGAGCAATTTTAAAGTGACAATACTCTAGAGCATTTAACACTTGAAATGCTCGCTTACGGCAGGCAAAAGCCTGCCTTCTCGCATTTCGTGGCAAGGATTTTCAAGAAAATCCTTGCAGAGCAGTTAACTCATTTCATTCGTTAACTGCTC
>NZ_JBAIYR010000642.1:0-967 GCF_036763145.1 Desulfovibrio sp. 1188_IL3213
GCCGCTGCGGGGCGGGTGGACTTTGGCGAAAACTATGTGCAGGAAGCCCTGCAGAAGCGTGAAGAGCTGGAAGCTGCGCCCTCGGCTTCTGCCCTTCATATCCGCTGGCACATGATCGGCCACGTGCAGAGCCGCAAGGCCGGGCAGGTGGCCGGGGCCTTCGCTCTGGTGCATACGCTTGACTCACGCAAGCTGGCCGATGCTTTTGAGCGGCGGCTTGCTGAAGCGCAGGCCCGCCAGGCGGTGCTGTTTCAGGTGAATATCGCCTCGGAACCACAAAAAAGCGGCATTATGGCTGCAGATTTGCCCGCTTTGGCCGATTATGTACTTGAGAGCTGCCCGCACCTTGATGTCCAGGGGCTCATGTGTCTGCCCCCGGTCTTTGATGCCGGCGATGCCGCACGGCCCCACTTTGCCCTCCTGCGTGAACTGCGGGACGGCCTGCGCGCCCGCACCGGTTTGCCCTTGCCTGTACTGTCTATGGGAATGAGCGGCGACTTTGAGGCGGCCGTGACCGAAGGGGCTACCCTGGTACGCATAGGTACGGATATTTTCGGGCTGCGCCCGGCCAAAACGTAGTATCTGGCACAGTGTCTGCATTAGCTGTGGGGGCCGGTTTTTGCGGGCGGTGCTTCGGAGATATCCGGTTGCGCATGCTTCGCCCATAAAAATCGCACGCGGCACGGCATTGCCGTTATGCCCGCGTCAGGCCAACGGAGTTTATTATGGCGGCCAAGGAAAAAGAAGCCCCGGCCCTGCCCGAGGGGCAGGCGGAAAGCCCCAAGAAAAAGTCCCGGGTCAAGCGCATTGTCATTATTTTGGCAATACTGCTCATGACGTTGAGCGGCGCGGGGCTTGGCGGTTACTGGTGGCTGTATTTGCGCACACCTTCAAACGGTGCTGCCGTTTCGTCGCCTGAGGCGGCGGGTGGTCTGTCGGCGGAAGGCGGCGCTGCCTCCGGCACGGC
>NZ_JBAIYR010000643.1:0-967 GCF_036763145.1 Desulfovibrio sp. 1188_IL3213
TGACGGACGACCGGGAACGCGCCCTGAACAACGCCGCCCAGCGATTGCAAAATGCAGCCAGAAATCATGTGGCCCAGCATGAGCACAGTCTGGACATTCTTGGGGCGGCCCTTGAGGCTGGCGATCCCCTCATGCCGCTTTCTCGCGGTTACGCTTTGGTAAGCGTCGGCGGCAGCCTTGTGCGCTCTGTGGAAACAACCCCGCCCGGCACGGAAATAGAGGTGCGCCTGACTGACGGCAGCCTGGCTGCCGTGGTCGGCAGCGTACACCGCCCCGGACGAGGAAAAAGGAAAAAGATATGAAAAATATTCTCTATATACAGCCTGCGTGCAGGGTATTTGCCGCGCTGCTGCCAGTGCTGCTCGCCCTGGTGTTTTTTTCAGGCACTCCTGTTCTGGCCGCTCCGCGGATAAGCCTTGAGGCCCCGGCCACAGTCGCCAGAGGCGACGCCTTTCTGGCCTTGGCCGTCAGCAGCGAAGCCGTACCGGCTTTCAGCTTTCACTGGATGGGAAAAAAGTATGCGGCCACGGCCCTGCCCGCGGCATCTGCCCCCGGCGCGGCACAGCGCTGGCAGGCCGTCATTCTTCTGCCCGTGCCTCTGGACGTCAAGGAAAGTGATCTCACTCTTGGCGTGAGCCTTGCCGCAGGGCAGGTCAGCGCAAAAAAATCCGGCACTGCCGCTCAGGCGGCCACTCAGGCTATTCGTCTGTATGACAAAGACCGTCCTGTGCAGAAACTTACTGTGGATAAAAAATATGTGGATCCGCCCGCAGCGCAGATGGCGCGAATCAAGGCCGACCGGGAGCTTGTGCGCAAGACCCTTGCGCAGTATACGCCCGAGCGCCTGTGGACGCTGCCCTTTGACAGGCCCGTACCCGGCGGCGTTTCCAGCCTTTTTGGCCTGAAGCGCGTGTTCAACGGTCAGCCGCGCGGTCTGCACAGGGAGATTGACTTCCGGGGCGCCGAA
>NZ_JBAIYR010000644.1:0-951 GCF_036763145.1 Desulfovibrio sp. 1188_IL3213
GGATTTTTCCGGCAGGACAAAACCGCGTTCGGCCGCGCGGCGCAACACGGCGCAGATGCGGGCATGCGCGTACTGCACGTAGTAGACGGGGTTGTCCAGGCTGCGCTGCTTGGCGAGTTCAAGGTCAAAGTCCAGCGGGCTGTCGCTCTTGCGCGAAAGAAACATGAAGCGCGCGGCGTCTGTGCCCACTTCCTTGATAACGTCGGCGAGGGTTTCAAAGGTTCCCGCGCGCGTGGACATGCTCACGGGGTGACCTTCGCGCAGCAGGTTCACAAGCTGGATAAGCACCACGTCAAAGCTGTCGCGCTCTTTGCCCATGGCGGTAATGGCCGCGCGCATGCGCGGGATGTAGCCGTGGTGATCCGCGCCCCATACGTCGATGAGCCAGTCATAGCCGCGCTCAAACTTGTCGTGATGGTAGGCAATGTCTGAAGCGAAATAGGTCAGGCTGCCGTCAGATTTCTTGAGCACGCGGTTTTTGTCGTCGCCCAGTTGCTCGGTGGCAAACCAGAAGGCATTGTCCTGCTCATAGGTATAGCCCGACTTGCCCAGTGCGGCAAAGGCCGCGTCCACGGCACCGGTTTCCACCAGGGTTTTCTCCGAGAACCACTGCAGGTGCTCCACGCGAAAGTCGCGCAGGTCGTCCTTGATGCCATTGAGGATGTCGTTCATGGCCTTTTCATAGCACCGGGCTTCGCCTTCGGCGGCGGGCATGTCAGGCAGGCCGGGGTCGGCCTCAAGCATTTCACGCGCAATATCAATAATATAATCGCCACGATAATAGTCTTCAGGCCACTCCACCGGGCGTCCGGCCAGTTCCAGCACGCGCAGCCATACGGAAAGGCCCAGCAGGCGCATCTGGCGGCCGGCGTCATTGATATAATACTCGGTATGCACATGATGCCCGGCCTTGCGCAGCAGGCGGGCAAGGCTGTCGCCCACGGCCGCGCC
>NZ_JBAIYR010000645.1:0-930 GCF_036763145.1 Desulfovibrio sp. 1188_IL3213
GCAGCATGCCGGGCCTTCGCTGTACCTGCCCGCCGCCGTATTCGCCACCGACAATGCCCGCTTTGCGCGCCAGCTTATCCGCTACACGGCGCAGCGCGGCAATGAGCCTGGCAATGTTTTTGAAGGGCTGGACGGAACGTCGGCCCAGGTGCTTATGGACAGGCTGCGCTCCGATGAAACGCCGCTCATTGAGGCCAGGGGGCGTCTTTTTGTGGTGGTGAGTTTTGAGATGCTTCGTCTGGGCTTCTGGATAAGCAATTTCGGCAACTGGAATTTTATTACCCATTCAGGCGAGGGCGGGGCGCTGTCCATTGTGCCGCAGGAGCTTGCCTACAGGCTGGATTCCGGCGAGGTGCGTCTTGAGGGCAGCACCAGCGCCATCTATGCTTCATCCATCAATGTTTTTGAAGAAACGGGCGTTACCCGGCGCAACTATGTGCAGGAGTGGTTTGACGCCCACCCCGACGCTTCGCCGCAGGAACAGCGGGACTTTTTGTCCCGGCGGCGCAATGTCAACTTTCTTTTTAACAGGGTTACGGACGAAAAGCTGGCTATGGACGAGGGGCTGTATAATTCCCTCATGGTGCAGCTTTTGGTAGGCGACCCGCAAAGCCCGCGTTTCTCGCCATACTTCAAACTGGTGTACGACAATGTTTTCGCCAGAATTTATGAGGTATTGTAAAAGAAAATCTGGCGGTTTCCGGCGGCGTCAATGGTGGTAAGGCACTTTGCGCAAAATGCATTCGGCGCGGTAGATCTGCTCAAGCAGCACCACGCGGGCCAGTTCGTGGGGCAGAGTCATGTCCGAAAGGCTCAGCACCTTGAAGGCCCGCTGACGCACAGCGTCGTCCAGGCCCCAGGCTCCGCCCACGATAAAGCAGGCCCGTCCCCGCGCGTCCTGATCCAGTTGGCGCAGCAGGGCGGCCAGAT
>NZ_JBAIYR010000646.1:0-925 GCF_036763145.1 Desulfovibrio sp. 1188_IL3213
GGGCGCGGTGGCGGCGGGCTTGTAATCTGTGTCTGCAGCAGGTGGTCGCCCTCGCAGCCCTGTGCGAGCATCTGGCGTAAAAGCTCCAGGGCGGCCAGCTTGCTGATGGGCCTGTTGCCCGATCCGCATTTGGGCGAGTGTACGCAGGAGGGGCAGCCGTCTTCGCACGGACAGGAGGCCACGGTCTTGCAGGTGGCTTCAAGCAGGGCGCGGGCATCGGAAAACGCGTGGCGGGTCAGGCCCGCGCCGCCGGGCAGACCATCGTAAATAAAGACGGCGGGCAGGCCAAGCTGGATGTGCATGGGGGTGGATATGCCGCCAAAGTCGTTGCGGTCGGCCATGATGAGCAGGGGCAGCATGCCGATGGCCGCGTGTTCCACCGCGTGGATGCCGCCCATAAAGTGCATGAAGTTTTCTTCAAGCCCGGCGCGGATATTGTCTGGTATGACAAACCACATGCCTTCGGTTTCAAAAACCTGGGGCGGGGCGTCCAGCGGGGTGATGGTGAGCAGGCGGTTGCCGGTGGTGGAGCGTTTTTCATAACCGGTAATGGTGTCGATGATGCGTAGCCGTCCACGGCAGACCAGAACGCGCCCCAGAGAAACGCGCTCAGTTTCTTCAAGAATGTCGGTTGTTTTTTGGCCGCGTGTGCGGGTAAACCAGCCCACTTTGGCTTCTTTGGCAACAATGCGGGCGCGGCCCGAATCTATTTCTTCAATGATGTGGCTGCGGCCCCGGTGCAGGTAGACCGCGCCGGGATGTGTCTCGCGCCAGGCGCGAAAGCCGTCCACAGAGCCGATGATATGTCCTTGCCCGTCTTCAATGCTGAAGGTCTGCCCTGTGCCGCGCAGATCAACGTGACGCTGGGGCCGCTTGCGCGAGGCCATGAGCTGTGCGCCGTCAGCGGACTGGAGCAGCAGCCCCC
>NZ_JBAIYR010000647.1:0-921 GCF_036763145.1 Desulfovibrio sp. 1188_IL3213
CTTGGCCTCGCCCAGATCTTTCGCCAGGGTCACAGGCTGCCCCAGCAACTGCGCCAGGCGCTCGGCCACGGGAGCAAGAGAAAACTGCGCGTCATACTGCCCTTCCACGGGGCGGCCCAGGTGCGACAGCACAATGACGCCCGCGCCTTTTTCCAGCGCCAGCCTGATGGTGGGCAAAGAAGCGCGTATGCGCTTGTCATTGGTTATGATTCCGTCCTTCATGGGTACATTGAGGTCTTCGCGGATGACGACCGTTTTTCCGCCAAGATCAAGATCCTGCATTTTCGTTACGGGCATGGCGCTCTCCTCTTTGTTGGACTTGCAGCGTAATTTTAATTGAAGGCAAATGCCGGGGCCTTGCAAGCCAGAGCATACCACCGGTGAAATACGTGCATGCCCTGCAAAAAACTTTTACGAAAAATCCTTGCCGTGCAACAGTCAGGCAAGCCCTGTCCGGCCCGGCGTTTCAGGCGTCATTGTTCAAAAGCGCGGGCGCATCGAATAACGCGCCCGCGCCAAACAGGTCAGCGTTTTCCGGCCATGAGGGCGCGGGCTTTTTCCAGCGTGTTGGCAACGGTAAAGCCGAGACGTTCAAAGATCACCTTGCCCGGAGCCGAGGCTCCAAAGCCTTCCATGCCGATGACCGCGCCGTCAAGGCCCACATACTTGCGCCACCAGTCAGAGGCCGAGGCTTCGATAGCCAGTCGGGCGCGCACAGCGGAAGGCAGCACGCTTTCCTTGTAGGCATCGCTCTGGGCGTCAAACACTTCTGAGCAGGGCATGGAAACCACACGGGCCTTGCGTCCGTCTGCGGCAAGCTGCTCGGCAGCGCCAAGCGCCAGAGCCACTTCGGAGCCGGTGGCAATGATGATGACTTCGGGGGTTCCCTCGCAGTCGCGCAGCACATAGCCGCCACGGGCG
>NZ_JBAIYR010000648.1:0-919 GCF_036763145.1 Desulfovibrio sp. 1188_IL3213
TCCAGCGGTGTGCGGCCCAATGTGGCTGTCATCAGCGGCGGCTCCGTACCCAAACTGTACATGAATGCCCGCGACCACATTAAAAAGGGCGTTGTTCCGCTTGAAAACTGCGTGGGCAGCTTTGCCATGCTGCTGGTTCCCGATGACGGGCAGACGCCTGTCATGCGGCTTGAAGGCATCGGCAAGCATACGGTGGGGGCCGGGGCTTCGCCCCAGGCCGTCACGACGGCCCTGACCTTTGACCCCCTGTCCCGCGTGGGCCTCAAGCTGACGGACGTGGACAAGTATGCCCCTGAACTGCACAACGCCGAGATCACCCTGCCTGCGGGCGCGGGCAACGTGCCGGAAGCCAACTACAAGATGATCGCTGCTCTGGCGGTCATGAAAGGGCAGATAGAGCGCGGCGACATCCCGAAGTTTGTGGAACAGCGCGGCATGCCGGGCTTTGCGCACACCCAGGGGCATATCCCTTCGGGCGTTCCCTATGTGGGTCATGCCCTTGAGGCCATGAAAGAAGGGCGCATCAAGCGGGCCATGATCATCGGCAAGGGCAGCCTCTTTCTGGGCCGCCTGACCAATCTGGCTGACGGCGTCTCCTTTATTATGGAAGCGCCGGGAAGCGTCCCCGCGGCGCAGGACATCAGTCAGGCGGATGTGACGGAAATGCTGCTTACCGCTCTGGGCGATCTGGCGACCAATCTGCAAAAGAGCTGACAGGAGGGGCTATGGCTGGTCAAAATGACAAGCGTGCCATGCTCGGCAAGGCTCTTGAAGACCTGGTGACGCGGGCGCGCAGCGGGCGCGAACCGTGCCGCATAGGACTCATGGCTGCCGGGGGCGAGCATTCGGATATGGAGTTTATCACGGCTGCGACCGCGGCCATGAAGGAAGATGCCGCCCTGACTGTGGTGGGGGTCGG
>NZ_JBAIYR010000649.1:0-918 GCF_036763145.1 Desulfovibrio sp. 1188_IL3213
TGGCGGAAGCGGCGCAGGCGGCCTTTGTCCGCCGCCGCGCGGCAGTTTTAACGCACAATGTCAAGGAACCTTGCAAGAACATGCAGCAGCACGTGGTGGACAGAAAGGAACTGGCCCGGCTTGTGGCGTCCACGGGCGCGGATGTGCCTCAGGAAGCCCTGGAGCCTCTGGGGATATATCTTGAGATGCTCTGCCAATGGAACAAGGCCATGAATCTTGTGGGGCCGCACTCCTGGCAGAACATGCTTACCCGCCTGGTGGCGGACAGCTTTCATCTTGCTCCCTTTCTTTCCGGCCTGCCCATGCCCGCCTCGCCCCTGACGTGGGATCTTGGCGCGGGGGCCGGTCTGCCGGGCATTCCCCTGCGCATGTTGTGGGCTGACGGTTCCTATTATATGGTCGAAGTACGGGAAAAGCGCGCGCTTTTTCTTTCCAGCGTGCTTTCGCGCACGCAGCTGCCTTGCACGCATGTGTTCCGCGGGCCTGTGGAACATTTTTTTCAGGGGCAGTACTATCAGGCGGACTGCATTGTCAGCCGGGCCTTTATGCCCTGGCGGCAACTGCTTGACCTGACCCTGCCCCGTTTGCGGAGCGAAGGGCATCTGGTGGTTCTGGCGCTGGAACCCGCGCCGGAAAAACTGCCTGCCCCCTGGCGGGTGGCCGCGCAACACAGCTATGTAGCTGCGGGCAGCGGACGCTGGTTCTGGGCGCTCAGCCCGGATTTGCCAAAAAACGACCTCAAAAACTTCAGTGCCGGACATCATGACGACGGAGCATAATATGCCCCATCAGAGCCTGGAAAACAGCTCTTCGGAACAGGCGGCGAATCATTCCGCCTGCAATGCCGGCAGCGGCCACGGTGATGACGCTTCCCACGGTGTCGGGCATTCCTGCGCAGCCACCACGGCCCACAGCATG
>NZ_JBAIYR010000650.1:0-916 GCF_036763145.1 Desulfovibrio sp. 1188_IL3213
TCTGCCGCGCCTGCCTTCTGGTATGCGGACAGCCCTGCCAGTGACCGCTTCCAGTGGGCCTCGTCGCGCAGGTCGGTCCGGGGGCCTTGCCTGTTTTCCGCGTCTTCAGGGGCTTCATCAAAGAGACGTTGGCGCAGGCTGGAAAGGTTGCGGTGCTGCATGCCGGCCAGCGAGGCGATCAGGTCAGGGTGCGGATGCTGAGGTTGAATCTGGCGGCCAGGGCTTTCACGCTCAACTGTCGTGACAGATTTTCAAGCAGCCACAGCAGGATTCCGTTCAGGCTGTCCCCAGAGTCCGGCAGCTCATGCTTTATCAGTTGGGCTGCCCGCCCTCACGTTCCAGCGGCACTACCGCCTTCCGGGCGGAATCAGCGGCCACTGCCGCACCAAAGTCACGGCGGATGAGCGGATTTGGGAGCCATACCGGTGGAATCCAGAGTAGTAGAAGATCGCAACCGAATCACCGGCGGCGGCGTAACTGCCGGAATTGATTTCGGCCTGACGCTGCTGGCCAGGCTGCGCGGCCCGGAAGCGGCGAAAACAGCCCAGTTGATTATGGAATATGATCCGGTTCCACCGTTTAACGTTGGCAGTCCCGAGGCGGCCGGGCCGGATCTGGCAAACAGGGGGCGCGCTCAGGTCAGAGCTGGCAATGAGAAAATGCGTCGACTGATCGCCGAGCGAAAAAAAAGCTCTGCTGAACGTTGAAATTGATCAAAAGGCATTGCCACGTTGGGCTTTGCCTGCCTTGCGCTGCCTTTGGGTATAGTTCGCCGGACACCACCTGACGGGGTAATCATCCCCTTTTTAGTAGCTCTCCAAAGTAGAGCCTATGCCGCCAGCTTACGTTTCATAGCTGGAGTGATGCCGCCAATGCCCATGTTTGGTCGCTCATTGTTATATGTCCACAGCCAGGC
>NZ_JBAIYR010000651.1:0-916 GCF_036763145.1 Desulfovibrio sp. 1188_IL3213
GTTGGCGAGCCTGCGAGCCTTACGAATGGCGACAGTGGTTGTGTGGAAACAAACCGCTCGTTACACATGGTGTCTGCAAGCGTAATTTCCCGCGTTACAACTCCTGAAGCATCCGTAACTTCCTTTGCCGTAACGGCTGAAGCTGCGCTTGCATCTTTGCGGCGGGCGACTGCCCACGCAGCCGCCAGAGCAATTTCAAAGTGAAATTGCTCTGGCGCAGGTTCACCCTGAAACGCAGTCCGTTTCCAAAGTTGTTTGACGCTCCTTCCGGCTCCCGGCCTCGCAAACAACCCGCGCTGCCGTCTTTATGCACGGTTTTCGCGTATTGGCGAAAGCTGTGCCTGCCCCGCCCGCAACATATGCGCGCGAACTGCCGAAGCGTTCGCAAATTCAACGTGCCTGACGCCCGGTAATCCGTCATGCCCGATGTGCGGCCCATGCGCAGATACGGCGCACAGCCGGAAAACGCCCGGAATACGGCCGGAATACGGCCGGAATCACGGACGTCCGCCCTATTCCACGACAAAATCCGTAAAGAACACCCGGATAACGCGCTGCGCGCCCAAAATCTGGTTGATGCGCGCCGCCACTTCGGCCTTGAGCAGCACCTTGCCGTCAGGGGTGGCTATATCGGCATAACTCTTGCCTGCCAGCAACATGATGATGGCATCCCGGATACGGGCATTATTGGCCTGAAGGGCCGCCGACACGTCGGCGTTCACCTCCACTTCCATGCCCATCTTGAGATAGCGCCGCCCCGAAGCGTCCGCCAGATTGACGGTAACAGGGCCTGCTGATCAAGGGCAATCAGGTGGCCTCGGCGGAAATTCTTGTCGACCATTTTCTTGCAATGGATCCCGGCAACGTGACCACCAAGATTCACGGCATTGAGACACGCGAACCGGCCTTTAACCTG
>NZ_JBAIYR010000652.1:0-913 GCF_036763145.1 Desulfovibrio sp. 1188_IL3213
CGGCGGTGGTGGCTAGCGCCTGCATATAGTCCAGCCCGGCTACACCGGCTTTTCCGGCCCTGCGCAAAGCGGCCGCCGTGGCAAGCACAAGCCGTATGCCCGTGAAGGAGCCTGGACCGCGTACGCAGGCCAGACGCCTGAAATCGGCCGGGCTTATGTCAAGAGCTGTGCAGATATTGTTCAGCGCCGGAGCGAGAATTTCCGTGGCACGGTCAGCCCTGCGCCACTCCTGGGCGCAGAGCAGTTTTTCGTCATCGGTGACGATGATCTGCAGTACGCCCTCGGCTGCATTGAGAATAAGCTCAAGCCCGGTGGAATATGCGCTCATGATCCGCTCCCGAACCAGCCGGCCCCCTTCACGATACGCCAGATGTCATTGTAGGTGGCCAGCAGCATGAGTGTCACCAGCAGGGCCAGACCGACCCGCATGGCATAGTCCTGCACCCTGGCGTTGACAGGGCGGCGGAAGATCATTTCCCACAGGCAAAAGACGATCTGGCCGCCGTCAAGCACGGGGATGGGCAGGAGGTTGAGTACCCCGAGGTTAATACTGATAAGCGCGGCCAGAGCCAACAGCCCGGCCATGCCTTCATGGGCCTGTTTGCCCACCATCTGCATGATCATGATGGGTCCGCCCACCTGATCAAGGGGAACTACCCGTTCAATCAATTTTACAAAACTTTTCCAGGTCAGGGCAAGCATGTTGGATGTCTGGCTGGCCCCGGCCACGGCCGCGCTCCAGAAACCGTGCTCCACAAGGCGCGCGGCGCCGGTGTTGCGTATGCCCACAAGCCAGGCTTTTTCGTCTTCGCCGAATATGGTTTTGCGTACGGCCATCTCGGGCGTGATTTCTACCGTCAGCAGGCTCGGGGGCATGTCGGCGGCCTTGTCCGCTGCCTGGGCGGCGCTGTCA
>NZ_JBAIYR010000653.1:0-911 GCF_036763145.1 Desulfovibrio sp. 1188_IL3213
ATGGGCCAGATGCTCCAGCAAGGAAAGCCGCCGCACGGGAGGACCTTGCGCACCGCCTGCGGCATGACCGGCATGCCCAGTAGTTTCGGCACAACCGGCAGCCACAAAACCCACGGAATCTGCTGCATCCACAGCACTCACAGCACTCACGACATTCGCAGCACTCGCGGCACCGAGACGCTTCTGGCCGGACAGATTTTTTGCCTTGCCCACAAAACTCATGACACCCGCACCGCCGGGCAGCCCCTGCGGCAAGCGCCACACACGGCTACTGCACCGTATCCTTGTGGTTTTCGGCCGAAGCGCTGTGCAGGCTCAACGTTATCTTTTCGGCCAGTTCACGCGCGCCGGGGCTTTGCCGCCACTCGTCAAACAGCTTGCGCCACGCGCCGAATTCCGTAAATCCACGGTCAAGCTGGTCTTCATGCATCTGCACCCAGGTATTGAAAAGCTGCATCTGCACCTGAAACGTGGAACTGTTAAAAATCATGGCCGCGCTGTCGCGGGCAATGAGCTTGCCGTCCACATGGGCCATAACATAATTGCAGATGGCGCGCTGTGACGTTTCAAAAGTCACTTCTTTGCCGTTCATCTCGTCGGCCAGCGGCAGCAGGTGGGGATACAGCTCGGATATGCGCTCCATCCCCTTGACCGGCACAGCCATGAACAGCGGCGCCTCGCCCTCGGCCGAAGCGGATTCGGGCTTTTCGCTGATGAAGTAAAAGCGCAGCCAGTTTTCAAACATGACCGATTCAAGCACGCTGGCAACGGCGCTTTGAAATTGGCTTTGTTCTTCAGGCATGAAAAACTCCTTCATGTTTTCCGGCACGGCCGGTAAGGACCGCTTTGCCGCCGTGGAAATTGCCGCTCCGCCGCCCGTGCGGGCAGATGCCGCGGTGAGTGCGGACGCG
>NZ_JBAIYR010000654.1:0-906 GCF_036763145.1 Desulfovibrio sp. 1188_IL3213
TTTACGGGCCGCAAGTAACAGAAATGCAAATGTCAGATCGCCCGTGCGCCTGTTAGGGCGCGGCTGGTAAGAAAGCCTTACAGGCGCATATGAAGAACCCCCGGCTAGGCCGGGGGGTTCCTTTTTTGTGCGCTGATGTGTTGCCCTGTGAAAACGCTGCAAGGCGTTCCCGGATGACTCAGTCCGGCCTGCGTCAGGCAAGGGTCTGAGCCAGGGCCTGCTCAAGGTCGCTGTAGTGAAAGGCGTATCCCGCGTCCATCAGGCGGTATGGAACAGGGTTTTGCCCGCACAGCACCAGTTCTTCGGCCATTTCGCCCAGGGCAAGGCGCACGGCGATGGCGGGAACAGGCAGCCATGACGGGCGCGCGCAGGCTTTGCCCAGCATGTGGGCAAAGCAACGCATGCTCACGGTTTCAGGGGCGGTGGCATTGAAAATGCCGCGCAGCTTGTCCTGTTCGAGCAAAAGCAGGGCAATGCGCGTTACATCTTCCATATGAATCCAGCTTATGGGCTGACGGCCCGAGCCCACAGGCCCGCCCACGAAATATCTGAACGGCGGCAGCATCCGTTCCAGAAAACCTCCAGCGGCTCCGGAAGATTTTTTGCCCAGCACGGGCGAAAAACGGAGAATGCAGCGGCGGATTCCCATATTTTCCACAGATGCTGTGCTTTCCTCCCACTGCACACAGGTGCGGGCCAGAAAACCCTGGCCCGAGGGGCTGCTTTCAGTACACGGCGGGGCCGTGGCCGCATCCTGCCACAAACCGTAGTAGCCGCATGCCGATGCCTGCAAAAGACTGTGGGGCATGCGCTGGCCCTCGCGATGCATGTCGCAGCATCAATGCCAGAAGCGTGGATATCAGCGGCGGCACAGTGAACATCACGGGCAAGACTAGTGCCACCAAC
>NZ_JBAIYR010000655.1:0-904 GCF_036763145.1 Desulfovibrio sp. 1188_IL3213
GAGGGTCGCCACGACCGGGCTGCTTTCCGCCACGCTCGAAGCGGCCTGCCGCTGCACCACGCTGATTTCTATGCGCACGCCGTGGCGTTCTTCCACTTCGTCCGCCAGAGCACGGGCTTTGTCCAGCACTGCCTGCGGGGTTACCTGTGGCAAAAGGCGGCAGTCCACATAAAAAACATCGTTGCCGGGTACGGTATTGATGTTGGGTACATTGGCCTCGTGCTTTCCGGGAACAAAGGTGGACGCGGGAGGATTGAAAAGAGGGTCGGTATGGCCAAAGGCGGCATGCAGGCCGCGGTGGCAGGCGAGAGCCATGTCCGCCCCGGCCAGAAAGGCATTGCGGCCCTTGTGGGGAGTTGATGCGTGGCACTGCTCGCCAATGGTGCGGATTTTGAGCCAGAGTTGGCCTTTTTCGGCCACTTCGATGACATCGCCCCGGCGCGAACCCGCATCAGGCACGATGTACAGGTCGTCCTTGCTGAAAAGTTCGGGCCTGACCGTAAGGATGTGCTCCAGCCCGTAAGCGCTGCCCGTTTCTTCGTCGGCCATAAAAACAAGGCCAAGGCTCAGTTCCGGCGTGATGCCGTGCTGCTGAAGCTCTTCGGCCAGCAACAGCATGCTTGTTATGGCCTGCTGGTTGTCCTCCACTCCACGGCCATAGAGCATGTCGCCCTCGCGCCGCACCTGCCACGGATCGGATTGCCATGCGGAAAGGTCGCCGGGGGGAACAACGTCCATGTGGCCGAAAAGCCAGAGAGTGCGCCTTGTCCTGCCCGGAATGCGGGCGACAAGGTTGGGCCGTATCCCGGAGGGAACACGGTCGTCGGGGGCGTTGACATGCACAAGGTCGCTGATGCCGCGAGCCTTGAGCCAGTCGGCAATAAGGGCGGCCTTGGCCTGTTCG
>NZ_JBAIYR010000656.1:0-899 GCF_036763145.1 Desulfovibrio sp. 1188_IL3213
CCCCAGCATGCGCAAGCCACGCGCCTTGCCCGCCGTCACAGGCAAAGCGCTGCCGCAACGGGCTGGCAGCCGTACGGCGGCAATAAAAAACTGGCATTATTCGGCGCCGCCATATAGTATTAGTTCCGGAACCTATTAAGGCATGCCCGCTTTTAAAGCGTATATTCTCAAAATATCACACGCTCATCACGGCACTTGGCAGTGCAAATATGCAGCGTTTGCGCCTTTGTGGCAGCGCCTGCTCACGCAGCCGCCAAAACGGTTTCAGAGTGAAATTGTTCCAAGCCTCACCTCATAACACCGGCCCTCATGCCCGGCATGGCACGCGAAGTACCGGCACAGTAGTTTGCCCAGGCAAAAAAACAGCCCCGCAACGGGCGGCAAACGCCCCATCCCTGTCATCGCCGCATGAAGTGCAACTATGTACGTATGACCATGTTCATGGCTGTTCTTACCGTGGAATTCAGTCTGCACGGCAACGATAACCTCAAGGCGAAACGCCGTATTGCCAACAGCCTGAAGCAGAAGACTCGAAACAAATTCAACGTGGCCGTAGCCGAGGCAGGCACTGAGAACAGTCTCAGCAGCCTGCGGCTGGCCGTTGTCTCCATTTCCAACAGCGAAGGGCATCTGCGTAGCCGCATGGATAAATGTGCGCTCATGATGGAAGCCGTTTGCCCGGAAGAAATGGTGGACAGTCAGGTGGAAATATATGCAGCCGACTGATTTTATTCCCGCCCCCTATGTGCAGGACGCACACCGCATGGCGGAAGCCCTGAAAGGCATGGACCGCATCGTGGTGGCCGGTCACGTCAATCCCGACGGCGACGCCGCCGGGTCTGTGGCCGCCGCCGGACATATCCTGCGGGCAATGGGCAAGGAGTTCATGCTCTACGCCG
>NZ_JBAIYR010000657.1:0-899 GCF_036763145.1 Desulfovibrio sp. 1188_IL3213
GCAGGCCCCGGCGATCCGGGCCTGCTCACCCTCAAGGGCCGCGATGCCCTGGCCGCTGCGGATGTGGTGGTGTATGACGCCCTGGCTAATGACAGCCTGCTCGGCCACGCCAACCCCGCTGCTGAAAAGATTTATGTGGGCAAGGTGGCAGGCAACCACGCCCTGCCCCAGCACGAGATCAACGCCCTGCTGGTGCGCAAGGCCAAAGAAGGCAAGGTAGTAGCCCGCCTGAAAGGCGGCGACCCCTACATCTTCGGGCGCGGCGGCGAAGAAGCAGAGGAACTGGTGGCCGCCGGAGTGCCTTTTGAAGAAGTACCCGGCATCACGAGTACCATCGCGGCTCCGGCCTATGCGGGCATTCCGCTGACGCACCGCGACTTTGCCTCTTCCGTCACCATCATCACCGGACACGAAAACCCGGACAAGCCGGGGTCCGTGCACAACTGGCCCGCCCTCGCGGCCAGCGCCTCTACCCTGGTCTTTGTCATGGGCATGAAAAACCTGCCCGACATTGCCCGCAACCTGCTGAATGCGGGCATGGACCCCGACACTCCGGCCGCCCTCATCTATCGCGGCACAACGCCACGCCAGCGCAGCCTTGTGTCTACTCTGGCCCAATTGCCCGATGCCGCCATTGAGGCCGGCTTCACCAATCCCTCGGTCATTCTCGTGGGCAAGGTGGCAAGCCTGCACAAAACCCTCAACTGGTTTGAGCAAAAGCCGCTTCTGGGCCGTGGCGTGGTGGTTACCCGCGCGCGGGAACAGGCCAGCGGTCTGGCTGCCAGCCTGGCCGAACTGGGCGCGGACGTTATTCAGTGTCCCACCATTGAAATCAGCCCCCTGGCCGACTATGCGGAACTGGATGACGCCCTGAACCGCCTGCCCGAATACCGCTGGAA
>NZ_JBAIYR010000658.1:0-868 GCF_036763145.1 Desulfovibrio sp. 1188_IL3213
CGGGAATGGGGCGCGAGCTGTACGACAATTTTCCGGCGGCGCGCACGGCCATGGATCGCATCGCCGCTGTGGCGGACTGGGACGTGCTTGGCCTTATGGATGAAAGGGATGTGGAAAAGATCAGCCTCACCCGCTGGCAGTCTCCCTACCTTTTCATGCTCGAATTTGCGCAGTGGAGCGTGCTTTCCTCTCTGGGCCTGCGCCCTTCGCTCTTTTGCGGCCA
Organism: Desulfovibrio sp. 1188_IL3213; assembly: GCF_036763145.1. Taxonomy (NCBI): domain Bacteria; kingdom Pseudomonadati; phylum Thermodesulfobacteriota; class Desulfovibrionia; order Desulfovibrionales; family Desulfovibrionaceae; genus Desulfovibrio; species Desulfovibrio sp. 1188_IL3213. The sequence goes on from NZ_JBAIYR010000658.1 coordinate 224, forward strand.
CAGCCTGGGCGAGCTTATCGGCCTCTGCCTCAGCGGCATCTACTCGCCCGAGGTGGCCTGGTATATTCTGGACACACGCGCCGTGCACATGGCCGAACTGGAAGCCGCCGCCACACGCGAGACAGGCATGATGGCCGTACACGCCAATGCGGAAATAGTGGAAGAAATCCGCTCCGTCTGGCCGTCCCTGTACGTATCCAATTACAATACGCCCCAGCAGTTCATCCTCAGCGGCCCGCGCGAGGCCCTGCAGGAAGCCCGCAAGAGCCTGCGTAAACGCCGCATTCCCGCCATTGTGCTCAACGTGAGCCTGGCCTTTCACCATCCGAGCATGCGCGTGCTGCGCGATCTTTCGCTGCGCCGCCTCAACGCCCTTGAAATGCGTGCTCCGCGCAGCCCCATGCTGAGTTGCATCACCACCGGCTTTTACCCCGACGACCAGCCCTCCATCTGCCGCCATATCACAGACCTGGATGAAAACTCCGTCCGCTGGACCGAGTGCGTCCATGCCATGTGGAGCAGGGACGGCATCCGCCACTTTCTGGAACTGGGCCCGCAGGACACCCTTTGCGGCCTTGTCCGGGACAACGAATCCCGCGCGCTCTGCCTGTCGGCCGGGCGCAAGGGCAAGGAAGTTGAGGGCAT
>NZ_JBAIYR010000659.1:0-892 GCF_036763145.1 Desulfovibrio sp. 1188_IL3213
GGCAGATCCGGCAGGCGGAGCAGGCGCGGGTTGTGGCTGACAAGCCCGCTGATGTGTATGGTTCCGGGCAGGGCAGTCCAGTCCCACTCAAAGGTGGTGAGGGGCGCTTCAAGCCACAGCCCGTGGGCGTCCGCCAGTTCTACCCCCACCTGCATGCTGAAGGGCAATGAGCCGGAAAGGCGCGTCAGGCGCACATGCAGGCCGCTTTTTTCCGCCGAGGCGGCAAGAACGGCATTGGCCTCATCCTGAAGCCACGCCTGGACATTTTCGTTGCGCAGCGCCAGAAGAATGCCCGCGAGAAAAAACAGCAGCAACAGCAGCAGAAAGGCCATGCTGCGCCACAAGATGCGCCATATGCGGGAAAAACGGGATGCGCCGGGCCGCCTCGGGCCTTTGCCGGGCTGCCCGGAGATAACGGCGCCCTCTGCCGCAGCGCCTGTAACAACAGCACCGGCCACAACAGTGCCGCTTGGGTCGGTATGGGAAGAAAGCGTCGTCATCAGAAAGACTGCCCTATGCTCACATAAATTTGAAGTGGCGGGTCGCCATCCCTGGGTTGCAGGGGAAAGCCCACGTCCAGGCGCAGGGGACCTATGGGCGTGTAGTAGCGCAGGCCAAGGCCGGCGCCCCAGTCCATCTCGCCGATTATGCGGGGAACCTCATCCCGGTAGACCATGCCGCCGTCCAGAAAGGGAACCAGGCCCACATCCTCGGTGATCTTGTAGCGCGCCTCAAGGTTGATTACCTGAAAAGAGCGCCCGCCCAAGGGATCGCCGCTTTTGTCTTCCGGTCCGATGGACTGGTAGGCATAGCCGCGCACAGAACCCGCCCCGCCCGCGTAATACCGCAGGCTGCCGGGAATGTTGCGCAGGGCCGCGCCGGACATGGCCCC
>NZ_JBAIYR010000660.1:0-888 GCF_036763145.1 Desulfovibrio sp. 1188_IL3213
GGCGCAGGGTATCGATTTCGGCCGCCTTGGCCTTGACAAAACGCTCAAGCAGCATGCAGCACCTTCCTGCCAAAGCCCCCGCCTACGGCTTCGCGCGCGCGCGCCATGCACAGGGCCATATCCATGTTTTCTTCCAGCAGATACACCGCCAGCCCCACGTTGAGGGCCACCATATCCAGCATGGCGCGCGGGCCTTCGCCATTGAGGATTCCCCTGAGCACGGCCACGGCCTCATCCTTGCCGTCCACCGCCAGATCTTCCACAACGCACGGCTGGATGCCGAAATCACGGGGATCAAGCGTCATGGACGTCACAGAACCGGCATGCAGCAGGGCCACACGCGCGGGGCCGATGGGCGTGACCTCGTCATAGTCTCCCGCGCCGCAGACCACGGCCGCCCGGTACAGCGGTCCCTGAAGCAGTGTTTCGGCCACGAGGTCCACCAGTTCCGGCCGGGCCACGCCCATGAGCAGATGGCTGGGCCGGGCCGGATTGATCATTGGCCCCAGAATATTGAAGAGTGTGCGCACGCCCAGTTCCTTGCGCACAGGGCCGATATTGGCAAAAGAGGGATGAAAGTGCGGGGCGAACAAAAAGGCGAAATTGCGCTTTCTGATCATTTCGGCCACAGAAGCGGGATTTTCGTCCAGCGCAATACCGAGAGCCTCAAGAGCATCGGCGCTGCCGCATTTTGAAGATACGGCGCGGCCGCCGTGCTTGACCACCTTGTAGCCCATGCCCGCCAGAACAAGAGAAGTGGCTGTGGAACAGTTAAAAGAGTTGCGCCCGTCGCCGCCTGTACCCACCACGTCAATGCTCGTGCCGGAAACACCGTCCACGCGCACGGCCCTGGCAAGAGCGGCGCGTGTGGCGTGGGCCAGTTCCAGG
>NZ_JBAIYR010000661.1:0-881 GCF_036763145.1 Desulfovibrio sp. 1188_IL3213
GCTTTGTGGGGGAGGGGTCCCCTTTGCAAAAGGGACCCCTCCCCCACCCCCCCGCCCCCCCAAAACCTTCATTCCTGCTTCAATCTGACACAAAATACTCCTGCCGAAACAAAGCACAGCAGCGTCTTCCGGGCACAACGCCAGCGCAGGCCCCCGCTCGGGAGGCTGTTTTCAGGCACATACTTTTGCCCGGAACAGAAAAGACGGTTTTTTCCTGAAAGCAGAACGCCATATGCGCACCCTGCTTTCAGGAAAAAACCGCCTTGCTGCGGACTGTGGGGCAAAATCCTCCGGCACAGATCAACTTTGAGGATGTAATGTACATTCTCAAAGCTTACGGCACGCGCCCTCCGGAGCCTGACCGCACGGGCACATTGCGCCCGCACCCTTGCAACGGGCCGCGGCTCTAGCCGAAAATATCCACGATGGCTCTCGCGTCCATGTCAGGATTGATGGGCCGCAGAGCCAGACGGCGGAAATCGTCGGGCCTGTCCATGTCCAGACGCAGATCCGGACGGCGCAGCCATTCCTCTTCAGGGTCGAATGTGCCAATGCGGAATGTTGCGGCATTGTCCCATATGTAGTTGAGGCAATGCTCACGCTGCGAAGGCTCCACGGCCTTCTGATCCAGGCTCTCAAGCAGCTCGCGCGAAAGCACCTCTGCACCAAGCCCGTCCGGCCAGAGATTGTTGCGCGGAATATGGTTATAGGCGTAATCCCACTGCCCCTCGCGGTAAAAATCCACCAGCCTGTCCACGGCTCCGCCCCAGATAAGGGGATTATCCGCACAGACGCGCACCACAAGACCGGCGTCAGCCAGCTTGGCCGCCTGGCTGAAGCGCGCCAGCACGTCGTCTTCCGGCCCCGCCATGCAGGGTACG
>NZ_JBAIYR010000662.1:0-880 GCF_036763145.1 Desulfovibrio sp. 1188_IL3213
TAGCGGCCGGGCAAGGTGTGGCGGCTTATGCGCGAAGGGCTTTTCCGGCGCATGCGCAACCTTGAGGCCGTGGGTGAGAACATCTGGTGCTTCCTGGCGGGCTTTCTGCTGGCCGAACAGTGCCAAAGGGATGGCGTACAGCTTATCCATGCGGCTTGGGCCAACGGTCCTGCCACCGCAGCCTGGGTGGCCTCCCGCATGTCCGGCATTCCTTTTGCCTTCACGGGCCGCGCCGGGGATATATATCCCGAGGACGGCCTGCTGCGCGAAAAATCGCGCGACGCGCTCTTCATCCGCACCAATAACCGTACCAACGTACAGTGGCTGCGCAGCTTTTGTCCTCCCGAAGGCGTGGACAAGGTGCATGCCATCTATAACAGCCTCACGTTCCGTCCGCGCGGACAGTGCGCCATGCCCATGCAGCCCCCTTGCCGTCTGCTGGCAGTGGGGCGTTTTGCCCGCACCAAGGGTTTTCCCGAACTGCTCACGGCCATGGCCCGCCTGCGACGTGAAAACGTACCGGTGACCCTGACCTTGATGGGGGACGGCAACTGGCGGCGCAAACTGGCAAAAATGCGCGACTCACTTGGCCTCACCGCCTTTGTGGATATGCCCGGCTTCATTCCCCACGATAAAATCTGCGACTTCATGCTGGATCACGACATGCTCATTATGCCCAGCGTGGTACATACCAACGGCGACCGCGACGGCATCCCCAATGTGATCATGGAAGCCCTTTCGCACCGTATGCCGGTTATTGCCACCGACGTGTGCGGCATTTCCGAGGTGATCATTGACGGCGAAACCGGTTTGCTGGTGCAGCAGCGCGATCCGCGCGCGCTGGCCGACGCCGTGCGCCGCATGCTCTCGGACAGGCAGA
>NZ_JBAIYR010000663.1:0-880 GCF_036763145.1 Desulfovibrio sp. 1188_IL3213
TCCCCGGCTCCACCACGCCAAGAACGGGCAGGGGGGCAAAGTGCTCGCGCAAGACCGGCAGGGCGGCGGCCGTTGCCGTGTTACAGGCTACCACCAGCATTTTCACGCCCATATCCACCAGTTTTTGCGCGGCCTTGAGGGTATAGCGCACGATGGTGTCAGGCCCCTTGGTTCCGTAAGGCAGACGGGCGGTATCGCCGAGATAGAGCAGGTCTTCGCCGGGCAGACGCCGGTTCAGAGCCTTGAGTACGGTGAGGCCGCCCATGCCGGAGTCGAAAAGGCCGACAGGCAGCCGCGAGCTTTGATTCATGCTGCGTCCTTTGCAATGGCCGCGCAGGATCAGGGCGCGCGGCCGCTAAAAAGCTTGGCCCAGATAACGCAGGGCTGTAAAGAGCAAAATGGCGGCCAGCAGGCATTTAAGCGCCGTGGCCGGCACATGCTTCTGGCAGCGCGCGCCGAAATACATGCCGCACATGCCGCCCAGGCCCACCAGCAGGCCCATTCTCCAGTCAGGGGCAATGGCCGTGCCGGGATACAGGGGGGCCAGCAGCGAGTAAAAGCTTACTCCCGCCACCGATGTAAGAAAGGTGGCAAAAAGGGTGGCCCCGGCCACGGCATAAACCGGAAGCGCAAAAAAGGAAACCAGAAAAGGCGCCATGATAGCCCCGCCGCCAATGCCGTAAATGCCGCCCACAAGGCCCACCACAAGGCTCAGCAGGGCCAGCCCCGGGGTGGAGATTACGTGTTTTTTTCCCTGAAAGGCGAATGCCAGCCGACGGGTATTCCATTCCAGCACACGGCAGCAGCCCGCCGGAGCGCCAGGCCCGGCACATTTGCTGTCCTTTTCAGGCGCGGCTACGCCGGACGCGCCTTGCGGGGC
>NZ_JBAIYR010000664.1:0-880 GCF_036763145.1 Desulfovibrio sp. 1188_IL3213
GATGCGCTGGCGCTGCCCGCCGGAAAACTCGTGGGGATACCGCCCCCCCATGCCCTCAAGGCCCACAGTGGCAAGCATATTGTCAGCCAACTCGTGGCGTTGCGCACGAGGCACATTGCGGGCGGCCAAGGGTTCCGCGATGGATGCCCGCACGGAACGGCGCGGGTTAAGCGAAGAAAAAGGGTCCTGAAAAACCATCTGTATACGGCCGGAAGCCCAACTGCCCGCCCCCGCAGGAGGAAGCTCCCTGCCATCCAGCAACACACGGCCTTCCGAAGGCGTCAGAAGCCCGCAGGCCAGACGCCCCAACGTGGATTTTCCACAGCCAGATTCTCCTACAAGGCCAAGGCTTTCGCCTGCGGCAAGGCTCAGGCTTACGTCATCCACCGCCAGCAGTGAGCGCTGCTCGGCAAACAGCCCGCGCCGGATGGAAAAACGCCGCGACACGTTGCGCAATTCCAGCAACAAGGTTGATGATGATGGCGATGATGATGGCGATGACGAAGAAAATGAGGAAAAAGAAGCGACAGGAGCGCCATCGGACGGGGCAACATCCTCAGCCGGCGGCGTGTGGCCCGCAAGCTCCTGACCGCTGGCTGCCGTAGCCGCTCCTGCGGTCATGCCGGGTGTCGTATCCGATGACATGCCCGTCACTGCGCCAGTCACTGTACCGGGCACTGTACCGGGCACAGCGGCAGACGGTATGCCGCGCACTGTGCCGTCAGCCCGCATATCCTGTTTGTCTTTCAGCACGCATCTACCCCGGCCGCATCGAATGTGGCCATGTCATTATATATATCCACCGCACAACGCAGCAGCGCATAGGCTGTGGCCCCGCCCGTTCCCTCGCCCAGCCGCATATCCAGGTGCAGGAGAGGAC
>NZ_JBAIYR010000665.1:0-874 GCF_036763145.1 Desulfovibrio sp. 1188_IL3213
CCGCGCATGCGGCTTCCTATGCGCCGAAGGCCGTGGCCCAGGGCGGAGGGGTTGCTGTGCGGGCGCGTCAGGGAATGCAGGACGAGAATGCGCTTGATCTGGATGTTGTGCCGCAACGGCTTGGCGACGCCTGGGGCGAAACGCCCTGGGACGATGTGAAGGCCGTCATCAGGGCAGAAGCCAGGGAAAGGCTTGCGGTCATGTCGCATGCTCATGTAACAGATCGAAATACTACGGAAAATTAAGTCCAGCCACTGTTGCGGCACATGTCGACAAAGGTTGGGAAACGTCTTTACAAAGTCTGCGCTTGAAGATATAGGGGTCCATTGCGTTAATAGTTTGTGTTTACGCCCCCAGCGGCGTCCGCCGGAGGATTACATGGATCACAAGGATTTGGAATATTTCCGTAAACTTCTTTCAGGTATGCTTGAAGAGGCCCAGCAAAAGGGCGACAGCACCATTGAAGAGCTGACTGACAGTAACGAAGTGTTCGCTGACCCTGCCGACAGGGCCACTGCCGAATCCGATCGCGCTTTTACCCTGCGTATTCGTGACCGGGAGCGGCGTCTTATCCGTAAGATTCAGGCCGCATTGACCCGTATAGATGATGGAACCTATGGCATCTGCGAAGATTGCGGTGATGATATCAGCATTCCGCGCCTTAAGGCCCGCCCTGTGACCAGGCTTTGCATCAACTGCAAGGCCAAACAGGAAGAAGACGAACACCTCAGAGGAGACTAGGCAGCCTTGGTGCAGGCCCGCCGCTGGCCGTTGCGTCCCGTGTTCGTCATGCCCTTTGGGGCGGCCCGCGCGGGAATGCGGTTGAGTGCGGCCGCCTGTGACAACCTTGCTGCCGTGTTTTGAATGATATTGT
>NZ_JBAIYR010000666.1:0-869 GCF_036763145.1 Desulfovibrio sp. 1188_IL3213
TCGGCCTGTTTTAAAATCGCCAAGATTTGACTGTCCGTGAAGCGTGACTTTTTCATTGTAAAATCTCCAGATTGCTTATTCTCGGAAATTCTACTTTGAAATGCTACTTTTTTCTGGGGGGATTACCGATGTGGGAAGACTAGTTGCATCAAGCAGCTGGCCGCCAGGCTTAACTATCCCGTCTTTGAAGTGACCGGACACGGAAGACTGGAATTTGCCGACCTGGTGGGGCACCTGACGGTCAAGGACGGCAACATGACCTTTGAATACGGCCCTCTTGCTCTTGCCATGCGGTACGGAGGAATTTTTCTCGCAAACGAAATCGATATCACTCCACCTGAAGTGGCCGCAGGTCTGCATGGTATTCTTGATGGCTCCCCCTTGTGTATCGCGGAGAACGGCGGAGAATTGATCAATCCACACCCCATGTTCCGTTTTGTCGCGACTGCCAACACCAATGGTGGCGGAGATGAGAGCGGCCTGTATCAAGGTACACAGCGGCAAAATTTGGCGTTTGTCAATTATTTTATCCTCTGTGAAATGGGCTATCCAGATGCAAAAATAGAAATAACACTACTCAGACAGCGTTTTCCTTCTCTGCCTGACAAGTTGTGCGACACTATGGTGGAGTATGCCAATGAAGTTCTCAAACTATTCATGTTAGAAACTTCTACCAGCAATCTGACAAACACCATTGAAATCACTTTCTCCACACGCAGTTTGTTGCGCTGGGGAGATCTGACTGTGCCGTCAGCCTTTGGAAGGTCAAGCGGTTACGCCGCAAACTGGGCCTCGTCTGTAAGCGCAAACGGCGGGTTATCCGCACCACGGAATCAAATCACGCGCTGGCGGTCGCTCCCAATCTTTTA
>NZ_JBAIYR010000667.1:0-869 GCF_036763145.1 Desulfovibrio sp. 1188_IL3213
CAACTGCCTTGCAGTTGCGAGGGCTGCGCGGCTTGTGCTGCGGGAGCTTCCTCGCTGCGCTCGGCGATCTCCCTCCGCGCCGCGCAATGCCATCAGCGGACTGGCTTTGACCGGTTGGCGAACTTGAACAACAGGCAACCGCAAAGGTGCAAGCGCAGCTTCAGCCGTTGCCCGAAGGGCTTACGGATGCTTCAGGAGTTGTAACGCAAAACCACATTTGCAGACAGTATGTGGAACGATCGGCTTGTTTCCACACAATCCCTGTCGCCATTCGTAAGGTTCGCAGGCTCGCCAGCAACTGCCGCGAAGACAGCAGAGCTGTTTATTTGCGCTGTTACGCGCCGAAGCGGCGTCTTGGAAGCATTGAGAATGGATATTCTCAAGGCGAAAATGCTCTGAAGAATTTGGCTTTTGAAATGGTCGCCTGACGGCGGAAGCATCTCTGCTCCCTGTTCGCCGGGATCAGAAAGTCGAGGCCCGTTCGCACCAGAGTGCAAACGGGCCTCGTATATTCATGGGCAATTGGACCGCGGGGAGAGTATCCTCAGCGGGACGGCGCTCACTTTGACGCATAGCCACCCAAACCGCGTGTGCGCGCTTTATGGTGGCGGGCGTTGTGGCCCGCGCTGTCAGGGGAGCATGGTTAAAATGCCATTGCTCTATTTTTTGCCGCTCTTTTTCCCGGTTTTTTTGCTGCTCTTTGCCGCGCTCTTTTTGGGTGCGGCCTTTTCTTTCGGGGCCGCAGCGGCTGGCTGGGGCGCTTTTTCAGCTTTGGGGGCAGCAGCGGGCTTTTCTTCCACCGCGGGCGGTTCCACAGCCTTCACGGCCTTCGGTGCTTCCTGAGCCTCAGCGGCTGCCTGGGCGGCAGG
>NZ_JBAIYR010000668.1:0-857 GCF_036763145.1 Desulfovibrio sp. 1188_IL3213
AATGTATGGCCTGTGCCATCTTCGTGCGCCTCGTCACAAATTCCGCTTCAAGTGCAAGCTGTACAGCATGGACGCCACCACCATCAGCCTATGCCTGTCCATCTTTCCCTGGGCGTCGTTCCGGCGGAACAAGGCTGGCGTGAAAGTAAATACCGTGCTTGACCACGATGGCTACATTCCCGCTTTTCTCGATATCAACAATGCCAAAACCCACGAAAGCCGCATGGCCAAAAGTCTTTCATTGCCAAAGGGTTCCATCGTCACCTTCGATAAAGGCTATATCTGCTATTCCTGGTTTCGCATGTTGACCGCGAAGGGCATTTTCTTCGTAACCCGACTGAAGAGCAATGCTGCCTATAAGCTCGTTGATCGCCGCGCCGTAGACCGGAAAACCGGGGTCACGTCCGATCACATCATTGACGTGAGCAGCCGGGGAAAAACCACTCGTCTACGCAGAATCGGCTATCGCGATGCGAAAACCGGCAAACGGTACGAATTTTTGACCAACCATTTCCGCCTGTCCGCCAAGACAATTGCTGATATCTATAAAGAACGCTGGCAAATTGAAATATTCTTCCGCGAAGTCAAACAAAATCTGCATATTAAAAGCTTTGTCGGGCGCTCGGAGAATGCGGTGCACATCCAGATTTATACGGCCCTGACCGTGTATTTACTCCTGGCCTATCAGAAATTCCTGAGCAAGCTTGGGCTGTCGGTGCAACAACTCTTCGAGCTCATTTGCTTGAATCTGTTCGGCAAGGATTCTCTGGAAGAACTTCTGAATCCGCGAAGACGAAAAACTATAAACACCTATAGTTATAGCCTGTTAGCTATGGGTGCTTAACCGGACAACATTG
>NZ_JBAIYR010000669.1:0-855 GCF_036763145.1 Desulfovibrio sp. 1188_IL3213
GGCCGTCTCCAGCGCGGCGGAATAGTCGTTGCGGGGCGAAGCCGCCGCCAGAATCACACCCACCTTGCCAAGGGCGTTCACAGCCCGCAGCGTCAGCAGGTCCGGTGCGCCAGGCCCTACGCCCACGCCATACAAAACTCCTGTCATGGTCTGCTCTCTTGTCGTGTCATCAGCATTGTTACGAAAATTCAAGGGGCTACCCGAGAGTGCAAAAAACGGCCCAGCTCTTCGGCGGCATCCACGGCGCGCGGGCCGGGACGGGCAAAACGTTCTTCATCCACCACAAGCACCCTGCCTTCACGAACTGCGCGCAGGTTCCTGTAGTGCTGGCGCTGATCCAGCGGCTGCGGTTCGGGATTCATAGGGCCACGCTGCATAATATAGACATCGGGGTCTGCCGACGGCAGGACCTCTTCGTTAAAACGCACCAGCTTTTTTTCGTCAGTGATCACGTTGTGCCCGCAAGCGCGGAATATTATGTCATTGACGATGCCGCCGCGCCCTGCCCCCAACAGATTGGGATAACGCACTTCGTAAAAAACTCTCACCGGCTCCACGCCCGCATAGCGGGCTTCAAGGGCCGCAAGGCGCTCCCGCCAGGCAGCCACAAGAGCGGATGCCTCGTTTTCTCGCCCTGTGAGGCGACCGAGCTTTTGCAATACGCTAAACATCTGCTCAAAGGAATTCATTTCAAAAACAAGCACATCAATCCCCAGAGAGCGCAGATTTTCCGTCTGCACGAGCGCCTCGTTGCGGCCCGCAAGCTGGATGACCAGATCGGGCGCATGGCGCACCACAAGTTCCGCATTGGGGCGCATGTGCGTTCCGATGGCGGGCAGATGCTCAAGCCCCGGC
>NZ_JBAIYR010000670.1:0-851 GCF_036763145.1 Desulfovibrio sp. 1188_IL3213
ACGGCGACCACGGGCCGGGTGTTCGGCGTGCGGCGCGTACCTACGGTCAAGGGCCAGAGCCTTCCTGCCTATGACCCGCGCGCGGTCAAGGGCCAGGGCGTTACCTACGCCACGTCGCCAATGGGCGCGGACCATACCGCCGGTTATGCGGTAACGGCCAATATCCTGAGCAGCGGCGGCACGGTTGATCCCCTGAAAAAGGAAGGGCAGATCGAGCTTTCGCGCAATCTTCAGGTGGCTACGGCCTCGGTGGACTCGGTGGGCCTGTGCCTGTTCACGGCTTTTGCCATTCTGGACGTGCCTGACGCACTGCCCGCCATTGTGGACATGCTCAACGCCAAATTCGGCTGGCAGCTCACAGGTGACGACGTAGTGACCCTGGGCCAGCGCATTCTTTCCACAGAAGTCGATTTCAACCGCCGCGCGGGCATTACCCAGGCCGCGGACGTGCTGCCCGACTTCTTTACGGATGAAAAATTGCCCCCTCACAATACCACGTTTGACATCACCCACGACGAACTCAAGACCGTGTTCAACTGGATTGAAGAAAAGTAGCAGTCTGTTAGAGCAGATTAACTTTGAGAATATACATTCTCAAAGTTTAAGGCACGCTCACTTCGGCGTTTAACCGCGCAGATAAACTGCGCTTACGCCTCCGTAGCGAACGTCTGCTCACGCAGACGCCAGAACAATTTCAAAGTGAAATTGCTCTAGACAGTGCCGCCACGAGATGAATTTGCTTGGTATATCAAGGAGAACGAGCCTTTTATGCAGGGAGTGTACTCTTATGGTACTCGACCGGAATAAAAGGCGAAGTTCGACGCAGAGATACCGGGAAAGGCGCTCGTGAC
>NZ_JBAIYR010000671.1:0-849 GCF_036763145.1 Desulfovibrio sp. 1188_IL3213
TCGTCTTGGCTACCTGCTGGAAAAGGCGGCCCCCTGTCTTGGCGCGGAGCGGCTGACGGGCGCGGCCAAGGCCATGCAGACAGCCCTGCACGGTCCTGATGGACTGCGCGCAACGCTGGCTGTGGAAGAATGCGTTCTGGCCCTTGACGAAGTGTTGGACAGCCTGCGCTAAGAGCGTTTCCGGAGCATTCAACTTTCAGGTTGTCCGTACTGACGCAGCGTTCTGGCCGTGCGAAGCGAAGCATGGCAAGGCCCGCGTCATTGGCGTAAACAGTCTTTGCACGCCGTTAAGCGGCAATCACGGGACAAACACAGGGCAAAACTGTCCTGGAGGGGTCCGGTTTGCCGGAAGACCGCGTTTGCTCACGTGGGAGCAAGAGAATATCTACGGCCCTGCGGCTGTGGCAAGACGGCAGGGCAGCGCGATTTTTTAAGGTTTGCGCCGAGTGTCCGGTCGTCCTGGCGGCCATGAGGCCCGGCATTTTGGGCCTGCACCGGTTTTTTGTTTCGCGGCACGAGTCACGAAGGAGAAGGAATGGGATTTTTTTCAGCCATTAAAAAGATTTTCAGCACCGGAACCACAGAGGGGCAGCAACAGGAAACGCTGGAACCGGCCGGAGAACAGAGTCCTGCCGAAGTCACAGCCCCTGAGCGGTCCGCAAAGCAGGCGGAAGGGACGCCGCCTGAAGTGGATCAGGCCGGCAGCCGGGAGCACGCCCCTGAAGAATCTTCTGTGGCACAGGAAGAACCTGTACGAAAAGCCTCTGGGCAGGAAATTTCTGCTCAGGCAGACGGCGCGCCGGAACGCCCGGAGCCGGAGCGTATCGAGGCGCAGCCGACTCGGCCTGC
>NZ_JBAIYR010000672.1:0-849 GCF_036763145.1 Desulfovibrio sp. 1188_IL3213
GCCACCGCCCAACTGGTCGGCAAGGCCCAGAATCTGGGGCAGGGCCGTGAGATCGGGCAGACGCGAAGAAGTCCCACTTGACGCGGGCCAAGCCTGGTCTGAACCGAAAAGATCGGGCAGGGGCGAAGAAGGAGCATCCGCACCCTTTGCGCCCGGCAGCAAGTCTTCCAGCGGACTGGCCTGGGCCGTAAGATCCTCTGCTCCGGCAAGATCTGCGGAGGGCAGGTCGTCATGGCTTTCATGACCGTCGCCGGCGTCGGCCTGGGCGTTCCGGCTTTCCGTATTTTCTTCGGAAGCGCCCGGCAGGGAAATGCCGGCCTCCTCCAGAATTTCCTGCACTGTGGCCGCAAAAACGGTTTTATCAACAGGTTCCAGCAAGGCATGCGTGTATCCGGTATCGGCCAGAGCGTCCCATCGGCTGTCGTCGGCAGTGACGGCCAAAGCCTTGCAGAAGGGCAGGCCAGCCTTCACAGCCTGATTTTTAAAGCGCTCAAGCACGTCGCACGCCGCCGAACCATCCACAGGCTCATGCTCCACAAGCAGCAGGGCGGGATTTTCCCGATTCAGTTCCAGAGCTTCGCGCACGGTGCGCGCCTCTGTGCTCGGCAGCCCCATGCCCGCCACCATATGGGCAAAACCCTGACGCTCCACGGCCCCGTCCGCCACAACGACCACATGGGGCCGCAGTTCTTCGGGAGCAGAGGCATCCTGCTCCAGCGGCTTAAGACGAAGGGTAAAAGAAATGCTCGTCCCCTGGGGCGTGCATTCCACATTCAAGTAACAATTGTTGGTTCCGGCCAGTTCCCAGGCACGCGCCAGAGCAAGAGTGGAGCGGTTGCGCGGCGGAAT
>NZ_JBAIYR010000673.1:0-848 GCF_036763145.1 Desulfovibrio sp. 1188_IL3213
TAGGCACTGTAGTCACGAGATTGTTTAGATTTGCTTTTTCTGTCATACTCTTCGCACAGCGAGGTGATTATGACAACTCCAGCACATCGGCGACATGACATTTCTGATGAGGTATGGGAAAAGCTTGAGCCCCATTTGCCAGGGAGGCAAGGAAGTTGGGGCGGGATTGCGCAGGACAACAGACAATTTATCGACGCAGTGTTTTGGATCATGCGTACCGGCGCGCCTTGGCGAGACCTTCCGCCAGACTTCGGCGGTTGGGGCAATACGCATCGCCGATTCATTCGCTGGCGCAACAACGGTGTGTGGGAAAAGCTTCTCGAAATTTTGATTGATGATCCTGATTTCGAATGGCTGATGATTGACGCCAGCCATTGCAAGGTCCATCCACATGCGGCAGGAGCCAAGGGCGGCAATCAGGCGATGAGTCGCACAAAAGGGGGCTCAACACAAAGTTGCATTTGGCCGTGGATGCGCATGGTATGCCGCTCCGGGCTCTTATTACACAAGGTACAACAGCGGATTGTACTCAGGCCATTGCCCTGATTGACGGGCTGAGCGCAGAGCATCTTTTGGCGGATCGCGGCTATGACTCTACCGCGATAATTGAGCAGGCGGAACTCCAGGGAATGTCTCCCGTTATACCGCCGAAGAAAAACCGCAAGGTTCAACGCGAATACGACAAAGAGCTTTATAAGGCCCGCCACCTGGTCGAAAACGCTTTTCTCTATTTGAAGCAATGGCGCGGCATAGCGACTCGGTACGCAAAAAATGCGGCCTCATTTCTGGCTGCCGTTCAGATCAGGTGTATCTTTTTGTGGGCTTCAGTCTCGTGACTACAGCATCTA
>NZ_JBAIYR010000674.1:0-845 GCF_036763145.1 Desulfovibrio sp. 1188_IL3213
CGACAGCGCATACGGCATGGCGGCCGCCAACGGCGGCTCCAATACCATCAAGGCCATCGGCGGCGAGGTGGACGTTACCGCCAACGGCAGCAGCAACAGTTATGGCATGGCTGCCACAGACGGCGGCATCAATCTCATACAGCCCGGCAGCGGCCCGGTGACCGTCACCATTACCGCCACAGCGGACAGTGCCGAAAAGGCTATTGCCATGTGGGCCGATGGCGGCAACTCCGTAAACTACATCACTGGCAGCTCCAAGGCGGGCGGCCCGGGCGACAGCATCACCCTGAATGCCAACAACGGCCAGGGCATCGCCATGCAGGCCGAAAACGGCGGTCAAAACATTATCACCACCGGTGCGGGCAACGACAGTGTGATCATCAACGGTGACATCAAGGGCAACGGCAATGAGATCAACCTGAGCCGTGGCGACAACACCCTCACCCTCAACGGCGCGGTTGAGCCGGGCAGCCTCAACGTCAAGACCGAGGGCATCGGCGCCAGCGCCGGAACCTACACGCTCATACTTCAGGCGCCCGATGCCGAAAGCTTTGTCAGCCAGTATGGGGACTGGCTCAACGACATCGGCTCTGACGATCTTATCGCCAACGGCATGAGAGGCATAACCTTTGACGGACTGGACGTCGCAACCCTGCCCCCGGATTTTCTGGCGGAATTCAACGACACCCTGTGGAACTTGCACGCCGAGGGCGTTGCCATTGAGCCGCCGGAGCTTGTCGACCAGTTGCACGACCCCGCCAATTCCTTCAGCGCGCCCCTGTCCGCAATGGCCGACGATACGGGTGTGGAGCACCATGATACGCAGGGCGCGCAGAACGCGCAGC
>NZ_JBAIYR010000675.1:0-839 GCF_036763145.1 Desulfovibrio sp. 1188_IL3213
CGACCCTGCGTGCGCAGACATAAAAGCGGCCTCGCGCAAAGCCCACAGCCCCATAGGCAAACAGGGGCAGCAAGGGCGCTCCGGGATCGCTGGCATAGGCAGGGTGCGCCGAAATGGTGTGCGCCGGAGCGGCAAAAGCAGCCACTGCAAGTTGTGCCTCGCCCTCGGGCTGCACTATCTCGCCGCTGTCCGGGTCAAGTCCCACAGCCTGACGCCCCGGCAGCAAGAAAAACTCACTTTCTTCCGGTAAAGGCATAAGTTCGTCCGGCCGCGGCAACCCCCATTGCGCCCCGCGACGGCAGACCATGAGCAGGCGCTCGTCATCGTAGATATTCCCCTGCGCATCCGCCATAACCAGATGCGGCTCAATATGCTGCGCAGCCATAAAAGCTCCTTGCCCCGGCGCGGGCGAACGTATATAACGGCCTTACGTGGCCGGGGATTCCCGGCCCGTACTTTTGGAGGCCCTTCATGTTTTCCATAATGCTTTTCATCTTTTTGTGTTTTTTCGGCATTCTCGCCGTGCTTGTCTACATGATGCGCGGCCAGGAACGGCTGGTAAAACAATTGCGCGACGAGCATGCACAGTTGCGGGTGCTGTTGCGCGCAATGGAGTCGCGCCTGGACTATCCGGACGCAAGGCCCGCTGAAGCGGAGCCGGACGACCGCCCCCTGACGGATCAGTCCCTCGCACAGGCAACCCCCGAAAATCCCCACACCACGGACCCGTTTGAAAATTTTTCCGGCCAGACGCGCGCGGCGCGGCTCACTCCCGTGCATGAAAATCGCACTGCCGATACCGACAGCGACCCGCTGCTGCACCTGAGTTTCGATCCGCC
>NZ_JBAIYR010000676.1:0-837 GCF_036763145.1 Desulfovibrio sp. 1188_IL3213
TGTGGCCTCGGCTCTTGGCTACGTGCTGTGGTATTCCGTGCTGCCGTGCCTCAGCGTACCCACCGCCGCCGTGGTGCAACTGAGCGTGCCGCTTATTACCGCCCTTGGCGGCGCGGTCTTTATGGGCGAGGCCGTTACACTGCGCCTCGGCATAAGCGCGGCGGCCATTCTTGGCGGTATTTTCTGCGCGACTGTCCTTGCCGTGCGGCGATAGCAAACCGTTAGAGCAGATTAACTTTGAGAATATACATTCTCAAAGTTTAAGGCACGCTCACTTCGGCGTTTAACCGCGCAGATAAACTGCGCTTACGCTTCCGTAGCGAACGTCTGCTCACGCAGCCGTCCGAGCAATTTAAAAGTTAAATTGCTCTAGCCCGGTCATTGCGTTGCCCACTGCCGGGCAGGGCCACGCGTTCCTGGCACAGGGAACGGCTTTGCTGTTTTTGCATGGCAGTTCCCTGTAGCCGCATAATTGCAGAAAGTTATCTTTTCCCGCCGTTCTGGCGTCTGCGTGGGCAGCCGCCGGGCTTCCCGTCTTGCGCCCCCCGTGCTTTTTCCGTAGGCTTGAAACATGGCGAAAATACGTGAAATATATATATGCTCCTCGTGCGGAGCACAGACAATGCAGTGGCGGGGCCAGTGTCCCGGCTGCCATGAGTGGAACACGCTGGAAGCGTCGGTACAGGCCCGGTCTTCGGGCAAGGCTCGCTCCCCGTTGGGCGACAGCAGCGCATCCGGACGTCCTGTAGCCCTGTGTCAGGTGGAGGACGCAGGTCACGAGCCTTACGGCAGCGGCCTGCAAGCACTGGACAGGGTGCTGGGCAAGGGGCTTGTTCC
>NZ_JBAIYR010000677.1:0-833 GCF_036763145.1 Desulfovibrio sp. 1188_IL3213
CTGGCATCGGTATCATGACCGCCACTATCCTGCTGACTATTGCCGGTGTGGCCTCGAATTTCAAAAATGGCAGGGAATTTGCCGCATTTCTGGGGCTTGTACCGCGTCAAAACTCCACCGGAGGCAAAGTCAGGCTCCTGGGCATCTCCAAACGGGGAGACTGCTACACTCGCACCTTGTTGATTCACGGGGCGCGGGCGGCGCTTTCCCGCATGATTGACGGGTATACGCCCGAACACCGACGAAATCAGTGGGCCGTGGAACTCGCCGCGCGGCGGGGGAAAAATAAAGCCAGCGTTGCCTTGGCCAATAAAACGGCTCGGGTGGCCTGGACCATGCTGACCCAGGGCACGGAATACAAACAAGCGGCGTAGCACCGCGTTTGTCATGCCGCTTGCAACGCGGCTTCATTAGGCGTGAACCGCCCGCAAGCGGCCCGCCAAACGCTGACGATATTAAAGCCTACCCAAGGTTGCCAAGAAAGAAGAGATGGAAAAAACGGTCGGACCGGCTTTCGGAAAACCTGTGTGTTGACAAGGCAATTTAGAATGCCGCTAGAGTGATAAGGAACGAAAGCGCGTATATCCCATCAGGGCGCTGCCACTACGGTTGACGCCGTATATATGTTTGCATCCGAACCGAACCAAAGCATTCTTTCTTGACTCCAGGGCGGGACCATATATGTCAACACGTTGTTCACCCTCCCAGCCTCGAAGCCGGAGGTTTCCTGCCAAGAGCCGTATGAAGACGCGAATAGTTGTAGTGATGCGTCCATATGGACAAGTTGGCTGTCCTTTTCCATGAGTGGGTGTACGTTTCGGCGTATGCCCACT
>NZ_JBAIYR010000678.1:0-827 GCF_036763145.1 Desulfovibrio sp. 1188_IL3213
ATCGCTTTGAGCATCAGAGCAACCTCTTTGGCCTTACCGCGCGGAACCGCATGCAGCACGTTGCGATAAAAGTGCACAACGCACCGTTGCCACTTGGCATTGGGGTAAAATTCTCCAAGCGCCTCCAGGAAACCAAGGCTTTTGTCCGACACTACCAAGTCGATACGCTCAAGGCCACGCCCTCGCAAATATCGGAGAAATTGTCGCCAGCTTTCCGTGTCTTCGCGTGAGCCTTCAGCTACTCCGAGAATTTCACGAAAACCGCTGGTGCTCACACCGATAGCCACAAGCACTGAAACACTTTGCACCTCACCGCCCCAAGAGCGTTTCAGCCAGATGCCATCAACAAACACGTAGGGATACTTCGCCTCCAACGGACGGTTGCGCCATTCCTCGACACGTTCAAAAATCTTCTGATTCAAGTCACTTATGGTGCTCGGACTGACTCGACTGCCCCACAGGGCTTCAGTAATATCTTCCACTCGGCGCACGGAAACACCAGCTAGGTACATCTCTACCAGCGCTTCTTCCACGGAACTTTCACGGCGGCGGTAGCGCTCAATGATGGCGGTTTCAAAGGGTACATGCCGCAGCTTGGGGACCTGGAGTTGCACTATTCCCGCCTTGGTATGCAAACTTCGTTCGTAGTGTCCGGCACGGGTGCTGGCTCGCTGCGCGTTGCGCTCATAACGCCTGGCCTGGCACAAGGCATCCGCTTCGGCATCAAGCAAGCCGTTCAATGTCTCCTCAACGCTTTGTCGCACAACCTCGGACACTTGCGATCGCAACTCCTGCTCATCTACGACGACAACCGGAACTTTCTTTTT
>NZ_JBAIYR010000679.1:0-825 GCF_036763145.1 Desulfovibrio sp. 1188_IL3213
GGGTAAGGCCGCCGTCGCCACCGCCGCTGTTGGCGGCGGCGGGCATAAGGCGCAGTACGGTACAGCCGTTCTCTTCGTTATGAAAGATAACGCGTTCCACAGTGCCGGAAATTTCAACGGCATCCGGGTCTTGCAGCAGGGGCATGTCCTTCATGGCAGCGAATTTCCAGAAGCTTGGCTTTTGCCGCCAGGCGAGGCCTTGCGGCGGCGTGACCACCAGAACCAGTCACGCTGTTCAGAGGGCAGATGCGGGTCGCGGGCCTGCGCTACTGCGCAGTGCATGACGTCAAGGCAGCAGATGTCCACCTTCTGCCCCTTGAGGCGGCACAAAGCGTCATACAGTTCCTGCGGGTCGCGGCTGGCAAGGTCGTGCATATCCGTCACGCCGATCAGGTCAAAGTCCTTGAGCGCAGCAGGCCCCACAGACCGCAGGCCGCACAGGGGATGCTTTTTCATGCGCCTATTCCCATGCGCTGCTGCAAAAGCAGGGCGTCTGCCAGGGCCAGGGCTGTCATTGCCTCCAGCACGGGTATGATGCGCGGTATGGCGGACAGGTCGTGACGCCCGCCAATGAGTATGTCCACGGGCTGGCCCTGCCTGTCCACGGTTTTTTGCGTAACGGCTATGGAGGCTATGGGCTTGACGGCGGCGCGCAGGATAATGTCCTGCCCGCTGGATATGCCGCCCAGGATGCCGCCTGCATGGTTGGAGGCAAAGCGCGCCTTGCCAGGTCCCGGTTCGTCAGCCGGGAGCAGGGGATCGTTGTTTTGCGAACCGCGCAGGGCCGCTGCGGCAAAGCCTTCGCCCACCTCGACGCCCTTGACC
>NZ_JBAIYR010000680.1:0-822 GCF_036763145.1 Desulfovibrio sp. 1188_IL3213
CGGGACGAAAAACCGCCGAAGGGGTCAGGGCCAAACTGCGTACGGCCTCCGTCCTGTCCGCCAAAAGAACCGCTCTGCCCGCCGAACTGTGCGCCCCGCGCGCCGCCGAACAGGGTTTCAAAAAAATCTGAAAAGCCCGATCCGTCAAAGCTTTTACCGTTGAAGGTAAAGTGGACGTTTTCAAAGCCGGGTTCACCCTGAAACTGCTGGCCGTGCTGCCAGTCGGGACCAAGCTGATCGTAAAGCCTGCGCTTTTCTGCGTCTTTGAGGACCTCGTGGGCCTCGTTGATTTCTTTAAATTTTTCCTCTGCCTGCTTGTCGCCGGGATTCAGGTCGGGGTGGTATTGGCGCGCCAGCTTTTTGTAGGCTTTGGAAATTTCCTCAGCCTTGGCCGTGCGATCCACTCCCAGAAGTTTGTAATAGTCTTTGTAGGATACTGACATTCTGCGCTCCCCCGTGCGAATCGTGCTGTCGAGCGCGGCCCCTGTGCGGGCGCGCTTCGGAGCCGCAGACCTTTTTGCGGCTGTGGCTCAATATGCAAGAATAAGGCCGTTTTATGCAAGGTCAATGCCTGCCTTGGAAAAACAATATACATTTTTAGGCAAAAAGCCAAAGGGGCAGCTTTGGGTTTGCCGGAAAAAGGCTTTATCTGTTCAGGACTGGCCTTACAAAAAATTGTGTGAGGGAAGCGCTTTCTAGAGCAATTTCACTTTGAAATTGCTCTGGCGGCTGCGCGAGCAGACGCCCGCCGCGAAGGCGTAAGCGCAATTTATTTGCGCGGTTAAACGCCGAAGCGAGCGTGTTTTAAACTTTGAGAATGTA
>NZ_JBAIYR010000681.1:0-811 GCF_036763145.1 Desulfovibrio sp. 1188_IL3213
CGTGCAGCAGGGTGGCTGCGTGCAGCATTTCAAGGGTCACGGCAAGGTCGTGGATGTCTTCGCCGTCATGCCCCAGCAGGCGGGCGGTCAGCACCACAAGAAGCGGGCGCAGGCGCTTGCCTCCGGCCTCAAAGATGTGCCGCGTTACCGGGCGCACAGGTTCGGGCAATGTCTCCACAGCCCGGTCAAGGGCGCGGTTGATGGCCGGAAGTTCCAGGGCAATGCGTGCTTTGAGTTGAATCATTTCACCACTCAGATGAGGTTAAGGGCGGGCAGCACCTGGGCAAGGGCATGCAATGCGCCGGGGAAATCTTTTTCCTCTTTGGCGCGGGGGCCCACCTTGTTGGACACGCTGCGTACTTCCACACAGGCGATGCCCTGTCGTGCGCAGGCGTAAGCCACGGCAAAGCCTTCCATATTTTCCAGATCAGCCTGATAGCGGCTTCGCAGATCCGCCGCGCGGGCAAAGCTTGCGCTCACGCCCGCCACGGTCAGTGAGCGGCAGGGGGCCAGCACGCCGTCATCGCATCTGCCGCCGAAAGCCGACAAAGCCTCAACACCGCAAAGGGTCAGGCGGTCGCGCACGGCCTCGCCCTGCGGGGGCTGCCACTGCGGAAAGCCAAAGGCCCCGGCAATAACTGTCTGGACGTCATGCAGGCCATACTCCGGCCAGACCTCTTCCCGCACCAGACAGTGCGAACGAAGGGGATGGCTGCCAAGATCAAAGGCTCCGGCAAGGCCCACATTGAGCACGGCGCTGATGGGCGTTCCTTCGGCTTCGGCACGGCTCAGGACATGGCCCAGAGCAAGG
>NZ_JBAIYR010000682.1:0-802 GCF_036763145.1 Desulfovibrio sp. 1188_IL3213
CGCCGCGGGGGCAGGCACTGAAAGGCCCGCCGTGGCCGGGCCGCACAAGGTCATCATTACCGCTACCGAAGAATGCTGGGTGCATTCCAGCGCCGACAATACCGATACCAGGCAGTTTTCGTTGCGCAAGGGCGATACCTTTGCCCTTACCTTCAGCAAAAGCCTTGAATTGAAGCTCGGCAACGCCGGCGGGGTTCGCATCCGTTATGACGGCGAAGAGCTTCCGCCCGTGGGCGGCAGCGGTCAGGTTCGCACTCTTACCTTTCCTCCGGCGCGCCAATGACGGAATGGGCCGATCACGCGCTTGTGCTGCGCATGGGGCACTTTCGTGAGTCGGACCTCTGGCTGAAGACCCTGTGTCGCAAACACGGCCTGCTGACGCTGTTCGCCTTTGGGGGCAGCAGAAGCAGGCGTCGTTTTTGCGGCTGCCTGGATGTGCTCAACAGTCTGCACTGCCGCGTCAAGGCATCGCCGCGCGGCGGCTTTCTGAATCTTGAAGAAGCCGTTCTGCTTGGCGGGCCGCAGACGCTCAGGCAAGACTGGCGGCGCATGGGGCTTGCGGCCAATTGCCTGCGTTTTGTGGAGGCTCTCGGCGTCAATGATGACGGTGCGGATGAGGCTTTCGCCCTGGTTGAGGACATGCGGCGCACCCTTGAAGAGGCTCCGGCCCTGCCCGCGCTGTTTCCTCTTTTTTTTCGTCTTCGCCTCGCCGGTGCGCTGGGTTTTGCTCCCAGCCTTGATGTATGCGGCCTGTGCGGTACGGACGTGGGCGGCCCCGTGCAGTTTGTGGTGGACGAGGGGC
>NZ_JBAIYR010000683.1:0-798 GCF_036763145.1 Desulfovibrio sp. 1188_IL3213
TACCGCTCACTGTGGCCTGCTCGCCGTACACGGATATGGTCGGGCATGGCCCGCAAATCCGTGCTCCGGCGATTCAGGCCGCGCCGGACGGCAGCCTGCGCCTGCCCGCCAGTTCTTCGATGTCAATGCGCACGATACACGTACGCCGTATGCTTGCAGGCGGCGTGGGCTGCGGACAGAGTGCCGCGTAACGGGCGGCGATGGCGTCAAGCGCCTGCCCTTTTTCGGCCTCGTCCTCAACAATGCGGGCAAGGCCCTTGCCGCAGAGCGATTTGAAGTAGGTGGTGGATTTTTCGCGGCTTATGCTTACGTCCGTCATGACGGTAAAGGCCACCCTGGGGTTCTGGCGGATACAGTCCAGTTTGCGCCCTGCAAGGGCACAGTGGATATAGATGGCCTGCCCCTGGCGGACAAAGTTCAGCGGCAGCACATAGGGGTAGTCTCCGTCATGCATGGCGAGACAAAGCTCGGCAGCAGCGGCAAAGACTTCATTAAAAAAAGCCGGATCGTTACACTCGCTATTTTTTTTGCGCACACATGGCTCCTTGTTGGCAGAAGGCGGCTGCCGCCTCCAGGCAGCGCCGCCAGGACTGTCCGGCGGCCTGCAAATCTTCCTTGTCGGGGTGGCGGGCGGCTTCCTGCAGGCGAGCCAGCCGCGCCGGAGTCATAGGGTGGGTTCCTTTGCGCTGCGAAGCGGCAATGACCCGGGGATTAACCTTGCCCTGACATAAAAAACCGTCCAGCACCGTATTGCCGTTTTCTTGCAGCAGGGCTTCGGCAGCCTGCGCGCAGCGCAAG
>NZ_JBAIYR010000684.1:0-797 GCF_036763145.1 Desulfovibrio sp. 1188_IL3213
CGTGGTCGCGGACGTCGACGAGGCCGCGGTGCGGAAATTGGCTGATGAACTCACGGCCGAAGGGCGCAAAGCCTTGCCCGTGCGCTGCGACGTTGGCGAGGAAGCAGAAGTCAAAGCCATGCTGGAAAAAACAAAAGCCGAATTCGGACGGCTTGACGCGGCCTTCAACAACGCCGCCGTACAAAGCCCGGCCACGGACACCGCGGATCTCACCGCCGAAGAATGGGACCGCGTATCCCGCGTGAACATTCGCGGCGTGTTTCTGTGCATGAAATACGAGTTGCAGTTGATGCGAGGCCAAACGAGCGGCGCCATCGTCAACTGCTCCTCCAACTCCGGGCTTGTGGGCGTACCCGGCCGCGCGGCTTACGCGACCGCCAAGCACGGCATGCCCGGCCTGACCAAGTGCACGGCCATCGATTACGCGCCCAAGGGCATCCGCATCAACGCGATCTGCCCGGGCACCATATCCACGCCCATGGTCATGGATATGTTCAAAACTGGCGACTTGCAGGAGTCGGTGGTCGCCGCTCTGGCGCCTATCAACAGGCTGGGAACGCCCGAAGAGATCGCGGACGCCGTGCTCTGGCTTTGCAGCCCGTTTTCTTCGTACGTCATCGGCCAGGCCATTGCCGTGGACGGCGGGTACACCATCATATAGCTGTTTTTACCCGGCTCCGCGCGAGCGCGCGGGCCGGGCTTCATCGAGGTACACACCGTGAAACGTTTTACACTTGCCCTGGCTGCCGCCATCCTGCTCGTAACAGCCCTCCCGGCCCTGGCCTCGGATGCGCGCG
>NZ_JBAIYR010000685.1:0-796 GCF_036763145.1 Desulfovibrio sp. 1188_IL3213
GCCGAAGCCGCGCGCTGGCGCAGCTTGGGCCGGGTTGCCGAAGGGGTGGCCCACGAGGTGAACAATCCCCTTAACATCATGATGCAGGCCGCCGGGCTTATCCGCGACTGCCCGGATGAGCCGGAGGCTCAGGCTCTGGCGGATGTGGGCGAAATGCGCGAGGCCGTCAATACCATCCGCGCCCAGAGCCTGCGCGTAAGGGAAATAACACGCAAGCTGCTCATGGTGGGGCATGGGCTGGACTCGCGCACCGGTCCTTTGGATGTGGCAGTGATTATTGAAGAAAGTCTGGACCTGCTGCGCCACAGGATTGAGGCGACAGGGCTGCGCTGCCAGGTGGACCTTTCCGGCGCGCGGGATTTTTCAGGGGCAGAAGTTGCCGCGCAGGAAAGCCCCGGTGAAAAAACGGAGGAAGGAGCGGCTGAAGATGCGGACAAGGCTGTGCCGCGCCCGTGGGGGTCTGCCCCGGAGTTACGGCAGATATTTCTGCATCTACTTGAAAATGCTCTTGATGTCATGCCGCAGGGTGGATTTGTGCGGGTGTCGGCCCGGCTGCGGCGTGACGGACAGGGAAGGAACTGGTACGATCTGCTTGTGGCGGACAGCGGCCCCGGCATTGCGCCGGACATTCTGCCTCATATTTTTGAGCCTTTTTTCAGTTCGCGTGCCCTTCAAGGCGGATGCGGCGGTCATGACCAATACCATGACAGCCCCAGCAGCGGCAGTGCCATGCGCCCCGGAACTGCCGTACACTCCCACATGGGCCGCTATGCGGGCCTCGGCCTTGCCGTTGCCC
>NZ_JBAIYR010000686.1:0-796 GCF_036763145.1 Desulfovibrio sp. 1188_IL3213
ATTGCGCTGCTTTTCTCCGTATTGCTCTATATACTGGCATGCGGCGCGGAGCGTTACTGGGGCTGAAATGGAGTGATATAGATTTAAATACCGGCATAGGCGGCGTACCCCGAGTGGGCCGGGCGGCTGGAAGGTTCAGGATATGCCACGGCCAGGGGCGCAGACCTGCAGGGGCGCGAATATTATGGCCGCCGGGACGTGAGTAAGCTGGCCCGTGAAGACCTTATGGAGATGGAAGGCTTGCTGTGCAGGCAACTGGCAACTTTTTTTTCTTTCAGCGGGCATGCCCTGTATTTTCCCAGAAATCAGGCTTCGGATGAACCGCAATTGCTGGCGCGTGAGCGCAAACTGCTTTTGCCCCTGATCTGGAAAGAACAGCTTTTGGGCATGGTCATGCTGCACGGTGTTCGCGCCCGCGAGGTGCGCCCCTTGCTGGAGATTTTGCCCGCCATTACGGGGCTGATTCTTGAAAATCTGGCGCGCGCCAAGGCTGTGCGCACGGATGCGGTTACCGGCCTTGCCACGGAAGAAAGCCTTTTTGCCCGGATGGAAGGCGAAGCCGAAAGAGTGCGGGCGCACCTTGAAGAACCCTCAGCCCCCGAGGGGCTTGCCGCGCCCATGCACCGCATGTGTATGGGCATTGTGCTCCTGCGCATGAACAACGGGCCGGATGTTGTACGGCGGCACGGTTTTGCCTTTGCCGAAAAATTCATGCGCAAATTTGCCGATGCCTGCCGTTCGGTCTTGCCGTCCGACGTGCTGGCCGCGCGGGTGGGGCGGCACGAACTGGCCCTGC
>NZ_JBAIYR010000687.1:0-794 GCF_036763145.1 Desulfovibrio sp. 1188_IL3213
ACGCGCGCCCACGGCGAACGCCAGATGCCGCCGGGCGCGGGCCTGAAGCCTTGCACCTGCTCCGGCTCAAAAATCCGGCACAGGGCGGCAGTAAGGCCGGAAAAATTGCAGTTATAGACGGCACTGAAATGTTCATGCCGCCACTGCTCCAGCACGCGCGTATTTTTTAGCAAAAATCCCTGCTCATCGCGCCCGTGCAGGCACAACCCGTGTATCCGGGCAAAGGGGTAAAGAAGACGCGCCAGGGCAACCAGGTTTTCATCCACAGCCAGATGCACCTGCCCGCGCGCCGCAAGGCCCTGCAGCAAGCGTCCTGTCTGCACAACATCGCCGAAGCGCGCTGCCTGAAGCACCAGAAAAACCGCCATATCCCTTCCTTGCCGGATAACCGGAGACACAATACTTCAAACAGCCCGGCATACGGCAGCGCCGGACACCCATACCCCGAAAAGGTAAGGCAATCGCCCCGGCGAAGCAAGGGCGGCCCTTTGCAAAACGTAAAGCCTGCTGTATGATGGACATATACTGAAAAACATGCAGTTTTTTGCATTATGACGCACAACGGACCCCACATGGAAAAACCCGTAGCCGGAACGGCTTTTTATCCACTCTATCTTTCCCTTGAGGGGATGCGCTGCCTCGTGGCGGGTCTTGGTCAGGTGGGACGCCGCAAGCTCGAAGGAGTGCTGGCGTGCAACCCGGCCCTTGTGCTCGTACTGGATATTGATGCGCCTTCGCCCGGCGATGCCGCCCTTGACGCCCTGCATGTTTTTGGCGGCGGCCATGAGGGTAGG
>NZ_JBAIYR010000688.1:0-789 GCF_036763145.1 Desulfovibrio sp. 1188_IL3213
TGGCGGCTGCGTGAGCAGACGTTCGCTACGGAGGCGTAAGCGCAGTTTATCTGCGCGGTTAAACGCCGAAGTGAGCGTGCCTTAAACTTTGAGAATGTATATTCTCAAAGTTAATCTGCTCTAGAGCGCCTGCCGCTTAAAGGCTGTGCATTTCAAAGTTAATCTGCTCTAAAGAGCGCAGCGCACCATTGAGATTTTACAGTCCAGTGCAAGAGCCGGAGCAAGATAAAAACCGCCCGGCCCCAATAAGGGCGGCTGTTTTTCATGGCTGGCGCCCGGCCCCGTGCCTTGTATTTTTTGTGATTTCCGGCCCTGGCCGCGCCATTTCGGGCGGCCCCGTGCCGGGCCGCTTGATTTTTTTGCCACCATACCTATTTTTCCTTATGGGCAAGCCGCCTGCCCATAAAACAGCATCTATACACGGCGGCACGCACAGGATGCAGACATGGCACATCTCTGGCCGGGTCAGGGCGGCCCTTCCACAGACTATATCTCCGGTGCTCCGGACGAAGCATGGCGCGACACATGGCCGCGCGGCCTGGTCATTCTCGGTTCCACGGGGTCCATCGGCTGCAGCGCCCTTGCCGTTGTTGAAAGCCATTCACAGGCATTCCGCGTGGAGGGTCTGGCCTGCGCCCGTCAGGTAGAACTGCTGGCAAAGCAGGCGGACCGCTGGCGTCCCTCCCATCTGGCAGTGCTTGATGAAGAATCCGCGGCCAGACTCAAAAGCCTGCTGCCGTCGGGCTATTCGCCCCGCATTCTGACCGGACGTGAAGGCTACGCCGAACT
>NZ_JBAIYR010000689.1:0-781 GCF_036763145.1 Desulfovibrio sp. 1188_IL3213
CATAGCCCCCGTCCCGGCTACGCCGTGCTTGTGAGCGGCGCCATGGGCGACCACGGCCTGACGGTCATGGGCAGCCGCGAAGGGCTTTCCTTTCTGACGGACGTGGCCTCGGACTCTGCCCCCCTCAACCACATGATCGTGGATATTCTTGAAAACGCCGGACCGGTGCATGTCCTGCGCGATCCCACGCGCGGCGGACTGGCGACAACGCTCAATGAAATTGCCGAACAGTCTCAGGTGGGCATTGTACTGGAAGAAAACGCCATTCCCGTACATGAAGCGGTAAAGAACGGCTGTTCTTTTCTGGGGCTTGACCCGCTGTACCTTGCCAATGAGGGCAAGTGCATCTGCATCGTGCCTGAAGACAGGGCCGAGGCAGCCCTTGAGGCCATGCGGCGTTCGCCCTATGGCAAGGAAGCGGCGCGCGTAGGTACGGTTACCGACGGCAGGGCGCAGGTGAGCCTGCAGACCCGCATCGGCGGGCGTCGTCTGCTTGGCATGCTGGAGGGTGCGCAGCTGCCGCGTATTTGTTGATTTTTTACCTTGCAACGTTCTTTTGGAGCGCTGCGTAACAGTACAGGTACAGAGCGCCGCAGGAAAGGCAGGTACTGCGTACTGCAGCCAGAGCAGGTGCTGCGTACTGCCTCCAGAACAGATACCGCGCACCTTAGCCTTGGCAAATACAGTTTACAATTCTCTCTTTGCTTTCATTTGGGCCGCCTGCGCGGCGGGCGGCAGAGGGGGCCTGTTAGGGGCTTTGCCCCTCCGAGGCCCCCTCTGC
>NZ_JBAIYR010000690.1:0-779 GCF_036763145.1 Desulfovibrio sp. 1188_IL3213
TGGCCTGCCCTGATCGGCCCGGTGCTTCTTGTCTGCTGTCTGTTTTTGGGCGGCTGCCTTGAAGGACGTCTGCCCGAAGGCGTTGTGGCTACGGTCAACGGCGACCCCATTTACCTGCGCACCGTGCAGGCCCTGCTGGACGGCCGCTCTGCGGCGCTGGACACCATGCAGCGGCCTTCGCTGGAAAACATGAAGCGCCAGTATGGCGACGCGCTTGGCACACTTATCATTTACGCGTTGGTAAATCAGGAATTGCGCAATCTGCAGATTCCCGTCACCGATTCCGCAGTGGAATCCGCCGTGGCGCATGTGAGGGCGGATTATGGCGGTGAAGAGGAACTGGCGCGCTTTCTTGCCGAGGAGTCGCTGGATGTCAATGAGTGGCGCTTGCTTATGCGCGACCATCTCGCCATGCAGAGCTTTGAAAAGCGCGTTCTTTTGCCCGGCATCCGTATTTCTCTGGACAATGTGCGCGGCTATTACAAGAAACACGAAGCGGAATTCAACTTACCTGAAACGCTGGACATTTGTTTGATTTCTGCCCCAGACCGACAGGGGGTGGACAGTTTTTGCGCGTCTTTTGCCTCAGTGGGACCGGTTCGTGAAGAACTGGCCGGCGAAGTTCTTTTGCAGTGCGTTGAAGCCGGTGCGGCCCAACTGCCGAAAGAGTCGCAGAAAGGTCTGGAAAAGCTCGCCCCTGGGCAATGCCTGCCGCCACGGCAGGAGGGCGACCGCTGGCTGGGGCTGGCATTGGCGCGGCGCAATGCGGCCCATGTTAT
>NZ_JBAIYR010000691.1:0-778 GCF_036763145.1 Desulfovibrio sp. 1188_IL3213
CGGCATCCGGCATGTCTTGCGGGGGCGGGCAGGTGAAGCGCATGTCTTCACCGCTTGCGGGGTGGGTGAAGTTCAGTCGCCAGGCGTGCAGCATCTGCCGGGGGGCCATGTCCTGCACAGCCTTGGGTGCGTAGAGCCTGTCCCCCAGCAGTGGGTGGCCCATATGCGCCATATGTACCCGGATTTGATGGGTACGGCCTGTGTGGATGCGCACGGCCAGCAGCGATACGCTGTTGTCATCCGTGCTCCAGAGCCTGCGCCATTCTGTAAAGGCTTGCCTGCCGCCCCGGTTCTCCGGAACCACGGCCATTTTTATTTTGGCTGTGGGGTGTCGGCCCAGCGGTTCGCGGCACTGGCCTTCAAGCGGGGGCAGGCCGCTTACGAGAGCCAGATACTCCTTGTGAACCTGACGTTCGGCAAAGGCTTCACTCAGTGTCAGGCGATCGGACTCTGTAAGGGCGACCACCAGAAGGCCGCTGGTGTCCTTGTCCAGACGGTGCACAATGCCGGGCCGCTGTCCTTCCAGTCTGGACAGTTGCGGAAAACGCCCCAGAAGACGCTGCACCAGGGTTTGTTCCGGGCAGGACGGACACGGGTGCACCGTAAGGCCCGCGGGCTTGTTGCAGACCACAAGGTGCGCGTCCTGCCAGAGCAGTTCCAGATGTCCTTCTTCGGGTTGCAGGCTGCCCTGGTGTTCCGGCAGGTTCAGGATCACGGCCTGCCCCATGTGCACCTTGGCGGCAGGGCGTTTTTCCGGCAGGCCGTCCACGGTGCAGCA
>NZ_JBAIYR010000692.1:0-778 GCF_036763145.1 Desulfovibrio sp. 1188_IL3213
GATCACGGCGACATGCGCGTGTTCCTGAGCCGCGGCCCCGGCGGCTTCGGCATCAGCCCGGCAGAATGCCCCCAGGCCGGTCTTTATGTGGTGGCCCTACGCAAAAAATTTGCGGGCCAAGCCTTTTATGAAAAAGGGCTTACCGCCTTCACCAGCGATATTCCGCCCAAGCAGGAATATCTGGCCCGCATAAAAAACACCAATTATCTGCCCAATGTGTTCATGGCGATGGAAGCCGCCCGCAAGGGCATGGACGTTGCCGTGACCTTTGACGAAAACGGCTTCATGGGCGAAGCCGCCACTGCCAATGTGGGACTTGTGGACAGTCAGGGCCGCCTGCTCTGCCCCGAGCTCAGGCGCATTCTGCCAGGCACCACCATGCTGGCCGCCCTTGAACTGGCCGCGCGCCGCCACCCCGACCCCATCACCGTGGTGGAAGCTCCCATAGCCAAAGAACAGATTTCCACGGCCAGCGAAATGCTGCTTTTCACCAGTTCCACCCTTTGCGTGGGCGTCACCCACTTTGACGGAAAGCCCGTGGGCTGCGGCGAACACCGGGGCAAACCCGGCCCTGTGGCCCGGTGGCTCAAGGACGCCCTGCTCCGGCATCTGATGGAACAAGGCACTCCCTTCTGATGCGTGTTCTGCTTATTGCCCTGCAAAATACGGTTCCCGGTCCCGCCTCGCCGGAAGAACAGGCCCGGTGGGCCGAACTCGGCTCACCCATGCGCACCGCGCGTATGGAAGAAGAACACGTTCTGGCCCTGGCTCGCGCCAT
>NZ_JBAIYR010000693.1:0-775 GCF_036763145.1 Desulfovibrio sp. 1188_IL3213
TTTACGGGCCGCAAGTAACAGAAATGCAAATGTCAGATCGCCCGTGCGCCTGTTAGGGCGCGGCTGGTAAGAAAGCCTTACAGGCGCATATGAAGAACCCCCGGCTAGGCCGGGGGGTTCCTTTTTATGCAAAAACCCTCCCGGCAAGGGGTCTGACAGCCTATGACCCGCCCCAGGCAAGCAAATAGCGGTACTGAACCCGTTCAGTCTTACCGCAGCCGCCCTTTTTGACATGGTGTACCCACGCCGCCGCAGTGGCGGACACATTCACAAACACGCAGCACATGCCGGAGCATGCCATGTCGAATTTTTTTCAGAAAGCCCACGAATTTACCGCCCGCTGGGAAGGCGGCCTTACCGACCACCCCTCTGACCCCGGCGGCCTGACCAATCACGGCGTTTCCCTGCGATGGGTGCAGGACCTGGCCCGCCAGGCGCGGGAAGACTGTCTGCGTCAGGCCCGAAGCTGCGACGGCTGCCATGAGCTGCGAACCAGCAAATGCGGCTATTACAGCCTGGATATGGACATGGACGGTGATGTGGACGCCGATGACATCCGCGCCTGCACCAAAGCCCAGGCTGCGGCCCTGTTCAAAAAGCACTTCTGGGACAAGCTTGCCTGCGGCGGTCTGCCTTTGCCTCTGGCTACGGCGCTTTATGACGGCGCGGTGAATATGGGGCCCGCACGGGCCGTGCGTCAGATGCAGCGGGCCATGAACACCGTGGGAGAATCGGAACTGGACCGCTACGCCCCCATTGCCGAGGACGGCATCAT
>NZ_JBAIYR010000694.1:0-768 GCF_036763145.1 Desulfovibrio sp. 1188_IL3213
TTCGCGGCGCGCGGGGTATGCGGCGGAAAAACCGCCGGACCGCGCCGGGGCGCGGAGCACACTGTACGGCCTGTTTACTTGGGCTGCAAGACAAATACGCCTTTATCATTGACCGTATAGGTGCGGTAGAATTCGCCCACGCGGTCGCCCTTGGCGTCAAAACCCAGGCTGCCGGAAAGGCCCGGCATGTCCTTGAGATTCTTGAGCCATGCGGCCATGCTCTCGGGCTTGTCGTTGCCTGCGGCCAGCGCGGCTTCAATAACCTTGAAGGCGTCGCCCGCCAGCACGGCCCATACGGAAACAGGCACGGTACTGTATTTGGCCTTAAAGGCTTCAAGAAAAGACCGGGCTTCAGCGGTGTCCATATCCTGCGGCAGGGGCGGGCTGATAAAGAAGTAGCCCTCGGCCGCCTCGTTGCCCGCTATTTTCACCAGGTCCTGATGGTTGGCGGCATCGCCGCCCATCATGGGTACGGCCCAGCCCATTTCCTTTTTCTGGCGCAGCAGCATGCCCGTTTCAGGATAGTAGCCGGTAAAGAACACAAGGTCGGGACCGGCAGCCTTGAGCTTGGTCAGAATAGCCGTGTAATCGCGCTCTCCGGGGGTGAGGGCGTCATAAAAAACTACCTTCACGCCGTCCTTTTTCAGAACGGCCCGGGTTTCTTCGGCCAGGCCCTTGGCGTAAGAAGAGTTGTCATGCAGAATCGCCACGGCCTTGTAGCCGCCCTTGACAACGGCGCCGGCCGCCGCGCGGCCCTGGGCGTCGTCA
>NZ_JBAIYR010000695.1:0-760 GCF_036763145.1 Desulfovibrio sp. 1188_IL3213
TGGACGGCAGCGCCGACACCCTGCCGCTGGAAGCGCAACGCCTGTTGCGCAACATGTCCACGGCCCTCTGGCATACCACGGGCCTGAACCCGCAGGATGAGGAACGCCTGTGGGAAATACGCCGTCGCATCAATCCCACCACTTTTCTGGCCGGGCCGGACAAGATGGCCGACGACGTTACCGTGCCGCGCGGGCAGCTTGTGCGGGCGCTTGCGGAAATGGAAAATATCGCACGTGAGCATAACGTGACGTTTCTGCATTTCGGCCATGTGGGCGACGGCAATATCCACGCCAATATCCTTTATGACGCGGCTGACCGGAACATGGCGCGCCGTGTGGAAGAGGCGCGCTTTGCCATGGAGCAGGCCGTGCTGCGTCTTGGGGGCGTCATGTCGGGCGAACACGGCTGCGGCATCTGCAAGGATGCGGGTTTGCAGATTCCTCCTGCGGAGCGGGCGCTGATGCACGATATAAAGGCGGTTTTTGATCCCCGAAATATCATGAATCCCGGCAAGGGTTACTAGGCATGGCGGCGCTCAGGCAGTGTACGCAGTGTGGGGCCTGTCTGGAGAACTGCCCGGTATTCCTGCTGCGCAAGAGCGAGGAATTCAGCCCCAAGGCCAAGCAGAATCTTTTGCGTGCCGGTCTGAACCATGACGCAGGCCTTGACTGGCGCGCGCTTATGCAACTGGCCGGGCAGTGCGCCGGTTGCGGGCGGTGCAAGACTGCCTGCGCAAGGGCCTTGTCCGTACCGGAAGCG
>NZ_JBAIYR010000696.1:0-759 GCF_036763145.1 Desulfovibrio sp. 1188_IL3213
CGGGTCAGCGCCTGAACGCCGTGGCGAAACGTGGGTACAACCTCGCCGCTTACCCGCCGCGCCTCTTCGGCATACCAGGGAAAGTAGGAAGCGCCCTGAAGGATCTCTGCCCTGGCCTCGGCCAGCGGCTTGCCTTCTTCGAGGGTGAGCAGGCGGGCCAGGTCTTCAAGATTGGCATGGATGGACTGTTCCCAGGCGTGCAGATAGGCGCCGCGCTCCTGCGGGCTTTTGGCCTTCCAGGCTTCAAAGGCCGCATGTGCGGACTCCACGGCATGCCGGGCCTCGATCTCTCCGCAGTTGGGCACATGCCCCAGCAGCTTGCCGTTGGCCGGATTGATGACGTCTATTACACTTTTGTCCGCCGCATCGCCCCACTGCCCGTTGATCAGGCAGTGAGGACGAAAGAGGCTTTTATCTTGCAATATTCGATGCATATGAACCCCCGTTTATGCACGGGCGGGGGTCAGAAGAGCTGTTTGCCCTCCATCCAGTGATGCTTGACGCGCCCGCGCAATGTCTGCCCCAGAAAGGGCGTGTTCAGGCTTTTGGAATACATGGTTTCCCGTGAGGCAAGCCATGTTTCGTCCGGATCAAACAAAAAGAAATCTGCCGGGTCACCGGGGATAAAGCCGTTCCACGGCAAGGCGAAAATTTCGCCCGGGCGGCGGCACCACAGGCGGTGCGCGTCGGCCTCGGTCAGCACGCCTTCGCACACAAGCCCCCAGGTGAGGCTCAGAGCCAGATCAAGGCCGGTAAAGC
>NZ_JBAIYR010000697.1:0-757 GCF_036763145.1 Desulfovibrio sp. 1188_IL3213
GGGGGCATGCCGCGCATACGCGGCATGGAGGGCATTTTTGCGCCCTTGCCGCCCATCATGCCCTTCATCATCTGGCGCATCTGCTCAAACTGGCGCACAAGCTGGTTGACCTGGGCCACGGTTACGCCCGCGCCCTTGGCAATGCGCGCCCTGCGGCTGCCATTGAGAAGGTCGGGATTACGCCGCTCGGCCATGGTCATCGAGTTGATGATGGCCTCGGTGCGCGCCATTTCCTTTTCGGGCATGGCTCCGCTGGCTTCCGCCAGCTTTTCGCGCAGACCGCCCAGACCGGGAATCATCTTGAGGATGCTTTCCAGCGAGCCAAGCTTTTTGATGCGGCGCATCTGGGTACGAAAATCTTCAAGGTCAAAGCTGGCCTTTTTCATCTTGCGGGCCAGCTCTTCGGCTTCTTCGGCATTGATGGCGCCCTGTGCCTTCTCCACCAGAGTAAGCACGTCGCCCATGCCCAGAATACGCCCGGCGATACGGTCGGGGTGGAAAACCTCCATCTCCGACAGTTTTTCGCCCATACCCACAAATTTGACAGGCGCGCCCGTCACCGCACGGATGGAAAGGGCCGCGCCACCGCGCGCATCGCCGTCCATCTTGGTCAGCACCACGCCGGTGATGCCCAGCCGTTCGTTAAAACTTTCCGCCACGGTCACGGCGTCCTGACCGGTCATGGCGTCGGCAACAAACAGAATCTCCTGCGGCTGCACCGCGGCCTTGATGGCCTCAAGCTCCTGCATGAGCGGCT
>NZ_JBAIYR010000698.1:0-755 GCF_036763145.1 Desulfovibrio sp. 1188_IL3213
CAGAACTGCGCCCCGGAGCTTACGGGCACAGACCCATGCAGGAGCATGACCGCCCCCTTCCGGACCCCGGAAAGAGCGATGACGCCCCGGCCTGGAATTTCAACTGAGGCTGCGGCGCGTGGGCTGCCCATAATCGCGGCCCAGGTTTGCAATGAACACCACTACCTATGACGCCCAACGCGGCGGCCCAAGGCCCCGCGCAAACAGGACATGCTATGCTGCTCTCACTTTCATGGCTGCGTGAATTTACGCCTTACGAAGGCACGGCTGAAGCTCTGGGCGACCGCCTGACCATGCTCGGCCTGGAACTGGAAGACATCCGCCGTCCCTTTGACGCCATCGACTCCATTGTGGTGGGGCTGGTGGTCGTCTGCGAAGACCATCCACAGTCCGATCATCTGCATGTCTGCAAGGTAGACGCAGGCCAGGGCGAACTGCTGGACATCGTCTGCGGCGCGCCCAACGTGGCCGAAGGCCAAAAAGTGCCCGTGGCCCTTGTGGGCACAACCATGCCCGACGGTATGGTCATAAAAAAAGCCAAACTGCGCGGCGCGCCGTCATTCGGCATGATCTGCTCCGAGCGCGAGCTTGGCCTGACCGAAGACCACGCCGGCATCATGGTGCTGCCCCACAGCTTTGAAGTGGGCAAACCGCTGGTTGACCAGCTTGTGCTTGACCGCGAAGTGCTGGACATTTCCGTCACGCCCAACAGGGCGGACTGCCTTTCCGTGCTGGGGCTGGCCCGCGAAACCGCG
>NZ_JBAIYR010000699.1:0-751 GCF_036763145.1 Desulfovibrio sp. 1188_IL3213
GGCGGCCCAAGCAAGATCAGAGAAAAAGCCTTCGTGCCCGCAGGGCAACACAAACCTATCGCAAAGACCAAGCCCCTTTCACCTCTTGCCGCGCGCCGCGCAGGCGGCCCAAGCAAGATCAGAGAAAAAGCCTTCGTGCCCGCAGGGCAACACAAACCTATCGCAAAGACCAAGCCCCTTTCACCTCTTGCCGCGCGCCGCGCAGGCGGCCCAAACAAGATCAGAGAAAAAGCCTTCGTGCCCGCAGGGCAACACAAACCCATCTCAAAGGCCAAGCCCCATAACCGGCCCCGTCTCGCCTTTTGCCGCCCCCGCTCAGGGGGGACACGGCCCGCCTCATGCAGCAGTTCTGGGTCGCCCGCCACGTGTCACGCAGACGACCCAGACATGCCTACTTTTTCCGTGTGGCGTTATAGAAGTTGATCAGGCAGCCATCAAGGATGATCTGGCGCTCATCATCGGTCAGGTCCTTGAGGGTAAGGGCGATCTGCTCGTTTGTGCCGTTTTCGCGCACAATATGGGCCAGCAGGGTGGGTTCGGCCTCCTGCACGGCTTTGCGCACGTGGGGTACGGCAAGCCAGTCGCCCACCTGGAGCACGTTGGCGAGGTCCGCATCAACGATGAAGGGCAGCATGCCCCAGTTGATCAGGTTGGAACGATAGCGCTTGGTGGCGTATTCCACGGCCAGGTTGGCCCATCCGCCCAGCACTTTCTGGCACGAGGCCGCCTGTTCGCGGGCCGAACCGTCGCC
>NZ_JBAIYR010000700.1:0-747 GCF_036763145.1 Desulfovibrio sp. 1188_IL3213
CCTGTGGGGCGGCAGCGGGAGTTCCGGCGGGCGGAACATGCGCCGCATCGGCTGCGGTTCCAATTCCAGCCTCAACTCCGGCCTGAGCGCCTGAAGCGGTGGGATCGCCAGATTCTGCCGTGTCCTGAACCAGTTGTCCGCCCATGCCATTTGGCCTGTTGCGGCCATCCAGTTGCAGACCGGTCATCTGTTCCACGCGCTGCTCGGGGTTCTGCCCGCGTCCCACCATGAAACCCATAAAGAAAGACCAGCCCACGGCGGCCATAAGCACCAGCCCCAACAGACTGAGCATGGGGGCGGACAGGCGAAGGGTAAAACGCCGTTTGTCATTTGTGGCGGGGGCGCTTTTCTGCCTGGGTTTGCGAAGCGGTGGAGGCATTCTTTTTCCTTTCTAGTCCTTGTAAGCGTTGGATGCAAGGCATTGGCGCGGCGGAGAGCCGCGCGTTTTTCCGGCATGCGTACCGCGCCGGTCTGTGCGGCGCGGTACGCATGTTTGTGTGCGGTTTGCTTTGGAGACTGCGCAGTTTTTTTGTCTGCGGCAGACTGGCCTGCGCAAGGCCCGTGCGTTTCTGCTGCACGGTGTTGCCCCGGATCCTGCCATTACGGGCAGATGTAAAGTTTGCCGGTCAGTCCTGCCTGTCGGTTTTGCGGCAAAGCGGCATTCCGGGCAAGCCCGTGCCGGGGCAAGCGCTGCTACATGCTTTCGGGGGCGCTTACGCCGAGAACGTCCAGACCGTTGCGCACCAC
>NZ_JBAIYR010000701.1:0-746 GCF_036763145.1 Desulfovibrio sp. 1188_IL3213
TGCCCATGCGGGACCGCGCCGGAAAGGCCTCACGCCAGACAGGCATCAGCCCGCGCAAAAGGCAAAAGAAAGCGCCCGGGTCACACCGGGCGCTTTCTTTATCTTTACAGGCGGTCATTGACTCGCCGCACCACCGCGGGTATGCCTCTGGACTGTCCCGACACCACAGGGTGGCGCGCTCCTGCCGCCCGACAGACAAGGCTTGCTGATACGCCATGAACATACCCGTACCCGCGGCCACCATCGGCCTTTTGATTGCATCAAACATATTCATGACCTTCGCCTGGTACGGCCATTTGCGCTACAAGGGCACGGCCCTGCCCGTGGTCATTCTGGCAAGCTGGGGGCTGGCTTTTTTTGAATACCTGCTTCAGGTGCCTGCCAACCGCATCGGTTACGGGCATTTTTCCGCTGCTGAACTGAAAACCATACAAGAAGTCATTTCCCTGACGGTTTTCATGGTTTTTTCCAGCCTCTGGCTGCACGAACCCCTGCGCTGGAACCACGTTGCGGGCTTTGCCCTCATCGTGCTGGCTGCCTGGATCATCTTTAAGGAGTGGTAACGTGGAAATAGGTCTCGTCCCTTTGCTGGTGGGCATTGCCGCCGCTTTCGCCGGTGGCTTTATAGACGCTATCGCCGGTGGAGGCGGCCTCGTGACCATGCCCGCCCTCCTGCTTACGGGTGTGCCGCCGCATGCGGCCCTTGGCGCCAACAAGTTCAGCGCCTGCATGGGTACGTGCGTGGC
>NZ_JBAIYR010000702.1:0-744 GCF_036763145.1 Desulfovibrio sp. 1188_IL3213
GGCCTGGCTGTGGACATATAACAATGAGCGACCAAACATGGGCATTGGCGGCATCACTCCAGCTATGAAACGTAAGCTGGCGGCATAGGCTCTACTTTGGAGAGCTACTAAAAAGGGGATGATTACCATGCTTCTGGCATCGTCATGGCTGCAAATACACAAGCACACCTTCAACGCGAAAAGATTTTTGGGAGCAAAAATTTTTTCAAAATATCGCACGGGATAAAAAGGTTGTGGAAGAGTTGGCACAGGCAGGATGGAAAGTGATCGTTGTGTGGGAATGCCAGTTAAAAACTCGCAGTGCCGTTGATAACCTATGTGATCAAATCATTCTGTTTTTAAGCGGCTCAACCAGCCCCACGGACGAACTCTCGATTGGAGCGGGCGACGCCTGATCCCCTTGGACGAATTTACTTTCTGGCCTTTTTGCTTCCGGCAAGAATATGAGCACTGCCTATTTGTATTTTCCCATTTTTAGCTGGTAAAGCCGCCACGCTAATTGCTGTTGCCTTTTGGGTATGAATGTAAATTTGCTCCAAAAAGAATTCAATTCCCTCAAGGCACTTCATGATCTCAGATAACGTACGGTATTTTTCGCACATTCCAAAAATGGAAGCAGCCCTTCATGTCGGTTAGGTTTGGTTATGACCAAACAACCACCAAACCAGCATGAGGGCTACAAATGAAAGCTACCAAGGAGCACGGGAAAAAGAAAGTTCCGGTTGTCGTCGTAGATGAGCAGGA
>NZ_JBAIYR010000703.1:0-742 GCF_036763145.1 Desulfovibrio sp. 1188_IL3213
CCCGATCTTGTGGCACATGCGCGCGCGGGTCTGCGCAGTCGCTTCCGGGCGGCGCTCAACGCTACCGGCGTGGTGGTGCATACCAATATGGGGCGCTCCGTGCTTGCCAAAGAAGCGCGTGAAGCCGTCATTACCGCCGCCACCGGCTACTGCAATCTGGAACTGGACATGCAGAGCGGCGGCCGGGGCAGCCGTCATGCTCTGGTCGAAGACCTGCTGTGCCGCCTCACCGGGGCTGAAGCCGCCCTTGTGGTCAACAACAATGCCGCTGCCGTGCTGCTGGTGCTGGACACCTTCTGCAAGGGCGGCGAAGTTGTTGTCTCACGCGGGGAACTGGTGGAAATCGGCGGCAGCTTCCGTATTCCCGAAGTGATGGAAAAAAGCGGGGCCACACTGCGCGAGGTGGGAGCTACCAACCGCACCCATCTGCATGACTACAGCGCGGCCATAAACGAAAACACCCGCGCTCTCATGCGCGTGCACACGTCAAATTACCGCATTGTGGGCTTTCATTCGGCCGTGCCGCTGCCCGAATTGGCAGAACTGGCGCGCCAGCATGACCTGCCCCTCATTGAAGACCTCGGCAGCGGCAGCCTGACGGACTTTTCCTCCTGCGGCCTGCCCGACGAACCTACCGTACCTTCGGTGCTGGCACAGGGAGCGGACATCGCCACATTTTCCGGCGACAAGGTGCTCGGAGGCCCGCAGGCGGGCATCATCGCCGGGCGCAAGGACATGATCG
>NZ_JBAIYR010000704.1:0-738 GCF_036763145.1 Desulfovibrio sp. 1188_IL3213
AGGCTCTGATGAGCACTCCGTGTCGTTGCCGGGCTTTGAAGCTGTTGGTTGGAATGAAAGAATCATGTCAGTGCATGCCCTTGATTGCCATACAGGAAATGATTGAAGCCGGCTGAGGCGGGCGTGTTGGCATTTTGCGCGTCGTCGCGGGCGGTGTAGACCGCCTGCACCACATCCTGCGGGGTTTCGGAACTGGTGGCGGGCAGGATGACGGCGCGGCGCATCATCTCCAGCGTCTGCTGGCGCTCGGCCGCGGCCTGGTCCAGGGCGTCCTCAATGACCTGCGGATCAAAGCGCGAGGCGGAAACAAGGTTTACTTCCTGCGTGAAGGGCATATTGCGCGTGATGGCGAGCTTCCAGCCGTCAGGCAGGGGGGCGTTTTCGTGCAGGTAGGCAATTTCGCCTCCGGCAGTGTCGAGGTCCGCTGTCCATCCGGCAGCCTCAGACGTGACTCCTTTAGGTGAGGTCAGGGTGACCACAAGCTGCGAAGCGTCCCAGACCCGGAAAAAAAATGGAAAGCGCGTGGCCGCATTGTTGCCCTCATAGACGGCGCGGCTTGGGCTATAGGGCATGGTCATTCGGATATCCTCATTTTTCAGTGCATTTTTTCATTAGAGCAGATTAACTTTGAAAATATACATTTTCAAAGTTTAAAACACGCTCGCTTCGGCGTTTAACCGCGCAAATAAATTGCGCTTACGCCTTCGCGGCGGGCGTCTGCTCGCGCAGTCGCCAGAG
>NZ_JBAIYR010000705.1:0-738 GCF_036763145.1 Desulfovibrio sp. 1188_IL3213
TGTTTTTTGCGGCGGGGCGCGAGGCTCGGCGCATGGGCATCGGCGGAGCGCCGGGATCAATAACCACACTGTGCGGCGCTACCTTGCCTGCGGCGCGGCTTTTTCCAGCAGTCTTGCCATCAACCGCCCCCTGGGGCGAAGGCATCAGCTCCGGCACGGCTGCGGGATCCACAAAGCTTGCTCCGGCCATGCGCAACTGTCGGGGCTGCATCAGCGTATTCCAATACAGGCGTGCGCCGCCGTGCCGCACCCAGGCCTCATTGAGATTGGCCCCGCCATCGGGCAGGGTCTGCGGCAAGGAAGAAGACATGCGAACAGGTTCAGCAGCCTTGCCTGACCCGGCCGAAAACATCAAGGCGGCGCACAGGCACAAAAAAGCCGTTCCTACAGTCACGGCCCGCGAAGCACCAAACGCCGCTGTTTTTTTGCATAGCGTCATAAACATGATACCACCTCTGTAACGCTTATCGGCCGGCCTGACATCACCTTTAGGCCAAGATGCCCCCGAATGGCCTCCCCGACTGCATCAGCGGACGCGCTCTGCAAGGGCAAACGGGAAAATCTCCACTGGACAGCACTCAAAATGCACCGTAAAAATTGAAAAATACCAGCAATAAAACACTGCCCTGGCAACCCGCGCGCGCTTTCATGACGCGCAGAGCGTAATGCCCACGCCACATGGCCGCCTTACGGGCAGCTTTCCCGACGGCACAGCCGCTGCCTGAAGCCGGAGCAACC
>NZ_JBAIYR010000706.1:0-732 GCF_036763145.1 Desulfovibrio sp. 1188_IL3213
CCAGCTGGAGGGCTTCGCGCGGCGGCATGACAGCCATGGCCGTAGCCAATGCGTCTGCCGTAAGACAGTCGGGCGCGGAAACCGTCACGCTGACCAGCCCGGCGCTGACCCCAGTGACCGGGTTTATCAGGTGGTTGCGGCTGGCGTCAGCAGTGTAGAAGACCTCATATATGCCTGAAGTGGCTACGGCCCCATCCAGCATTTCCACCACCTGCGGGTAGGCGTTTTTGCCTTGGGGGTCTTCAATGGCAATGCGCCAGGGCTGTCCTTTGCCCTTGCCTCCGCTGACCACAATATCCCCACCGGCGTTGACGCAGTGGTTGAAGCAACCTTCAGCGCTGAGGCGGCGTGACATGGCGTCTGCAATATGCCCCTTGGCAATGCCGTCCAAGGTGATGCCCATGCCCCGGCGCTCAAGGCGCAGGGCGCTTCCGTCCACATGCACGCGCTCCATGCCCACCATTTCAAGGGCATGACGCAGTTCCGCCTGATCAAGCTTTAGATGCTTTTGCGTTTTATGCGCACGGCGACTTTCGAAAAGATGTAAAAGGGGGAGCACGGTGGGGTCGAAAGCGCCGCCTGTGAGCGCATACATCTGGCGCGAACGCTGCAGCAGGTTCACCAGTTCGAGAGGGGCATCGTTCAGGGCTGCTGTAGCATTGAGTTGCCCCAAAGGCCCGGCGGAACCGAAGCGCGTCAGCGTTTCGGCCATGCCGCGGCCAAGGGCCAGAG
>NZ_JBAIYR010000707.1:0-730 GCF_036763145.1 Desulfovibrio sp. 1188_IL3213
GACGCCGCCCCGCCAGAGAATGCTGCTGTCTTCCACACGGGCCGTCAGTTCCAGCAGGGTATGCACCATGGCCCTGTTCATTCCGGCATCGATATTATGCCGCCACAGGCTGCGCCAGGCAAGAAGCACACCGGGAAAGCCCTGTTCCGCTTCGCCCCGTATGCCGCGCGATCCGTACATGACATAGATCACCTCGCCGGGGCTGAGGGCGCGTTGCAGCTTTTTTTCCAGCAGCGGCCGCATGCTCCTGGGCAGGGCATGGCCCGTCTTTTCCTGGCTTTCAGCACCTGTGCCGGGGGCTTTTTTCATGAGGCCGCGCGGCAGGGCAGACAGGTCTTTTTTGCTGATGCCGGAAGCGAGGGCTGCCGCAGCGCGGCAAATCTGCGTGATGTCGTGATGAGCATCGATCTGCGGCAGGGCATGAAGTCCGGCCTTGTTTTTGCTGAGCCGTCCGAGGGCTGCGCAAAATAAACCCAGAGAAAAAATCAGCCCCTTGTGAGTGTTCACGCCTCCTGTCGCCGCAAACATGGCCTGTTCGGCCCGCAGACCCAGCGAGCGCAGCCGGGGAAAGACCATGTGGGGCGCAAGGCCGCTTGTGGCAAGACCCTCGGCGTGGGCCTGGGAAAAATAGCCTCTCAGGGCAAGCGCGCTGCGCACAAAGGTGGTGTAATCCATGTCGCTGTGCGCGCCCCTGCTGTTGCGGCATACGAGGCCGGGCTTCGGCCCGGCG
>NZ_JBAIYR010000708.1:0-726 GCF_036763145.1 Desulfovibrio sp. 1188_IL3213
GTGAGGCACACTGCTTCACTGCGGGGTGCGGGCAGGCGCAGGCTGGCGTTGCCGTTGCAGCCGGAAAGCAGCCCCTGCCGCCATGCGTCACGGCAGACGGAGCGCAGATCTTCCACCGCATGCGGCGGCAATTGTTCGGCATCGGAGGAGAAAATGGCTTTGCCCGGGCTGGAATTGGCTGCGCTCATGACAATGTTCCTTTTTCCCGCCATAAATTCAGGTTCAGGCAGGAGATGTCACCGGTCTGGCTTACTTCTACAGTCTGTATCATGCGGCTGAGCAGGCGCTGGAGCGCCTTGTGCTCCGGGTTGAGGCTGAAGCTCAGCCCATCCGGCCCTTCCACGGGCAAATATTTGCGGCCGACCTTGAGCGGGATGATGCCCTTTTCAAACAGCAGCAGGTACATGAGGTACGCCCTGGTTCCGGAAAGGGCTGCCGTGCGGCTGGAAAGCTTGCTGTTTTCCATGTCGATATCCAGTCGTTCCGGTTCCGCACCGAGGTGGCGCACGGCGTCCTCATGTGGCGCGTAGGCCAGCAGATAGCCTGTCTGCCGTGCGCGCCAGCTATACTCCAGGTCTTCATAGCCGTAGCGGCCGTAGCCCTCGTTCCAGAAGCCCAGTTTTTCATGTACGGCGCGGGGAATGCAGGCGCAGGCCCCGTTGCAGCACGCCACGCTGAGGGCGTGCGTGTTGTCGGCCAGAAGAAGTGGCGCGCCCTCGTGCCACG
>NZ_JBAIYR010000709.1:0-723 GCF_036763145.1 Desulfovibrio sp. 1188_IL3213
CCGGGGCCGCCGCCGCCGTGCGGGGTGGACAGGGTTTTGTGCACGTTGAGGTGCACCACGTCAAAGCCCACATCGCCCACGCGCATCTTGCCCATGATGGCGTTCATATTGGCCCCGTCATAATACAGCAGGGCGTCGATCTTGCGCAGTTCGGCCACTATGCGGGGCAGATGCACTTCCATCAGGCCAAGGGTGTTGGGGCAGGTCATCATGAGCCCTGCCACGTCTTCCCCGTGCTTGCGGATAGCTTCCACAATGGCGTCCGGGTCAACCATGCCGTTGCGGGATTCGAGGTTGATGGTCTCGAATCCGGCCAGCGCGGCAGAAGCCGGGTTGGTGCCGTGGGCGGCATCGGGAATGAGCATTTTCTTGCGGTCGCGCCCCTTGGCCTTGTGGTAGGCGGCAATAAGCTTGACGCCCACAAACTCTCCGTTGGCCCCGGCCATAGGCTGCAAGGTGAAGGCTTTCATGCCTGTCAGCTCGCAAAGCATGGTTTCCGCTTCGTACATGCACTGCAACGCGCCCTGGGTGCAGCCCGCAGCCCCGCCCAGCTGGGCAAGCATGGGGTGCAGACGCGCGAATCCCGGCAGCGCGGCCACATATTCGGTGAACTTGGGATTGTACTTCATTGTGCAGGAGCCAAGGGGATAGAAGTTGGCGTCCACACTGTAGTTGAGTTTTGAAAGGCCGGTAAAGTGGCGAACCACGTCCAGCTCG
Organism: Desulfovibrio sp. 1188_IL3213; assembly: GCF_036763145.1. Lineage (NCBI taxonomy): Bacteria > Pseudomonadati > Thermodesulfobacteriota > Desulfovibrionia > Desulfovibrionales > Desulfovibrionaceae > Desulfovibrio > Desulfovibrio sp. 1188_IL3213. The sequence continues at coordinate 718 of NZ_JBAIYR010000709.1, forward strand.
GAGCAC
>NZ_JBAIYR010000710.1:0-723 GCF_036763145.1 Desulfovibrio sp. 1188_IL3213
CGCGGCGCGGCCATGACGGCGTCAGGCCCGGGCTTGCGGAAGTTTGTCACCGTGGCGGCCTGCGGCGGCTGGCTCTGAATGACCTGCGGAGCCTCAATGCCGGTAGCAATGACGGTAAGGCGGATTTCATCGCCAATATTGTCATCAAAAACCACGCCAAAAATGATGTTGGAGTCTTCGGGCGTGGCTTCGCTGATGATGTCGCCGATTTCTGCGATTTCTTCAGCCGTGATGTCTTCAGGGGCAGTGATATTATAAAGCACGGCCTTGGCGCTTTCCAGCGAGACATCTTCCAGCAGCGGACTCATGATGGCGCGCTGGGCAGCCTCGCGGGCGCGGTTTTCACCGGCGGCGATGCCCGTGCCCATAAGGGCCAGCCCTGCTTCGGACATAGTTGTGCGCACGTCGGCAAAGTCAAGGTTGATGAGGCCGTCACCCACAATAACGTCAGAAATGCCTTTGACTGCATAGTAAAGCACGTCGTTGGCCTTCTGAAGCATTTCTGCAAAAGGAGCTTTTTTGGGGGCAAAAGCCAGCAGGCGATCATTGGGAATGGTGATAAGGCAGTCCACGTGCTGCTTGAAGTCTTCAAGCCCGGCTTCGGCGGCACGCTTGCGCTTGGCGCCTTCAAAGCTGAACGGCTTGGTGACAACACCCACTGTAAGCGCGCCCATTTCCTTGGCAGCCTGGGCCACCACCGGCGCAGCGCCCGTGCCAGTGCCG
>NZ_JBAIYR010000711.1:0-721 GCF_036763145.1 Desulfovibrio sp. 1188_IL3213
CGCCGCCCGGCACAGTTTCACGGACATTCTTGGTTCAAGCCCGGCGTTGCGGCGGGCTGTGGACTTTGCCAGCCGCGCTGCCCGCATGGCCTCGCGCATTGTCATCTGCGGCGAGAGCGGTACGGGCAAGGAGCTTTTTGCCCAGGCCATACACAATGCCGGGCCTGCCGCTGCCGGTCCCTTTGTGGGCATTTCGTGCGCGGCCATTCCCAATGATCTTATTGAGGCGGAACTGTTCGGCTATGAGGAAGGAGCCTTTACCGGCGCCAAAAAGGGCGGCCGAAAGGGCAAGCTGGAGACCGCCAACGGCGGCACGCTGTTTCTGGACGAAGTGAACAGCCTGCCGCTGGCGGTACAGGCCAAATTTTTGCGGGTGTTGCAGGAAATGTCGTTTACGCCTCTTGGCAGCAACCGGCCTGTGCAACTGGACATGCGCGTGATTGCTGCGGGCAACGCCAGCCTCGCCGATGCCGTGCGCGAGGGAAGTTTTCGCTCGGACCTGTACTACCGGCTCAACGTGGTGGAAATAGACCTGCCGCCGCTGCGCGAGCGCTCCGGTGACGTGGAGATGCTGGCAAACCTCTTCTGGCGCAGGCTTTGCGCCGGGGCGGGCATGCCGCGCATGCTCATAGAACCGGCGGTTATGGATGCGCTCAAGGCGTATTACTGGCCGGGCAACGTGCGCGACCTGCGCGCAGCGGTGGACTTTCTGGCAGCCATG
>NZ_JBAIYR010000712.1:0-622 GCF_036763145.1 Desulfovibrio sp. 1188_IL3213
CGGCGCATAAGGGTAGAGAGGTCGTTTTCCTCGTCTGCGATGAGCGCTGGCAGTTGGGTGCGAACGGCACAAATACCTTGCCGGATAACGATACCATACTCGGCGAGCAGCCCCCTGGTTTGGTTGATAAGCGCAGTGCGCGACTTGACGTAGCCTTGCCGGATTCGATGAATGCATTGAATATCGGTCTGCTCTGGCGACTTGTGCGGCACAAACCGCATGTTGGGCCGCTGCGCAGCCTCGCAGATAGCAGCCGCGTCGTTGACATCGTTCTTCGCGCCGAGCAGATATGCTTTCACATATCGGGGATGGATGCGTCGAACTTCATGCCCCAGGCTTTCAATAGTTCTGGCCCAGTATTCGGAAGACGCGCAAGCTTCCATGCCCACAAGACAGGATGGCAGGCTGGCGAAGAAACGCACGACCCCGGACCGGCTCATAGTGCGGCTAAGTACAGGTTTGCCTTTGGCGTCCACGCCGTAAACGGCGAAACTGTTCTTTGCCAAATCAATGCCGATGGTAGTAATGATCTTCATGGGATGGTTCCCTTTCTGAGGTTTTCCATACCCTAGGGTAGCCAATTTATGCGGGCGGGACCATCCCATCACTCTACAGCTAGAGC
>NZ_JBAIYR010000713.1:0-584 GCF_036763145.1 Desulfovibrio sp. 1188_IL3213
TAAAAGATTGGGAGCGACCGCCAGCGCGTGATTTGATTCCGTGGTGCGGATAACCCGCCGTTTGCGCTTACAGACGAGGCCCAGTTTGCGGCGTAACCGCTTGACCTTCCAAAGGCTGACGGCACAGCCGCTTGCTACGAGTTCCCGGTGCAACCGTTCCGCGCCGTATGTGCCGCGTGTTCTCTGGTGGGCAGCCAGAACCTCGGCCTCCAGGCGGGTTGTCTTGCGTGATGGGGCCGCGTAGCGTTTGAGCCAGGCATAGTATCCACTGACAGATGCGTGCAAAACCAGGCAAACAAACCGGACGGGATATAGGTGTCGCAAAGCGCTCGCTGCGGCGTACCTCACAGCGACTCCTTGGCAAAGTACGCCGCCGCTTTTTTTAGAATGTCGCGCTCCATACGCAGCAGGGCGTTTTCTTTCTTCAGTAGCGCCAACTCCGCATCCTGCTCATTCACGCCCGGCTTCAAGGCGAACTCGTGCTTGTCCTGTCGGTAATGCGTAACCCAATTCGCCAAGGTTTTCATCGGAATAGATAACCTTCGCGCTGTTTCCGTTACGCCAAAACCATCATCAACCGCCAT
>NZ_JBAIYR010000714.1:0-522 GCF_036763145.1 Desulfovibrio sp. 1188_IL3213
GCATCAAGCCTCGAAAACGTCTCAAGCGTGATAAACCTGAGGAATTAAGCGTACCGGAGTCTGCTAATCAGGTATGGTCAATGGATTTTATGCATGACCAACTCCGGGACGGGCGAACGATCAGGCTTTTGAACGTTATTGACGACTTTAACCGTGAAGGGCTTGGGATTGAGATAGACTTCTCGCTTCCAGCCGAACGCGTGGTGCGAACACTGGAGCAAATCATCGAGTGGCGTGGCTGCCCGCAAGAAATTCGCTGCGATAACGGCCCGGAATACATAAGTGCCAGGCTCTTATCGTGGGCAGAGAAGCGGAACATTGCAATACGGCATATCCAACCGGGAAAACCACAGCAGAATGCCTACATCGAGCGCTACAACCGAACAGTTCGTTATGATTGGCTGAATCAGTATATCTTTGAATCCCTGGAAGAAATACAGGGATTTGCTACGGCCTGGCTGTGGACATATAACAATGAGCGACCAAACATGGGCATTGGCGGCATCACTCCAGCTATGAAAC
>NZ_JBAIYR010000715.1:0-521 GCF_036763145.1 Desulfovibrio sp. 1188_IL3213
CTCTCTCGGCGTGGGAGACGTGCAAGGGGATGGTGAGCGTAGGAAAAGCGGCAAAGTCTCGCTGTTGTTTCCTGGCGGCTTTGAAACTTCGACAACCGCAGGAGTGTTCAAAACATCTGGTGCACGCACCGCCGCATACGGTACAGCGTCAAGCTGGGGATCTCTTGAATTTGACAACGCAGGCTCTGTGCCAATCGCCACGAAGACCCAGCCCCGTAGCTGGGGTGCACTCGCGTGCGCGTATTTAGGGCAACCAGCTTCATGATGCCGGTGCGCCGAGATAGCAGCATGCGAGAGCGCCCCATCGTTTTGGGGCGTTGACGGGGCCGGTGGGCACGACGCGCGAGGCGCGAAATGCCACGCCGCCCCAGCCTCCTGCCCCGCTCCCTTGGCCCTGCGGCAGACCGTCTGTAACATTAAAGACAGCGGTGCCAGTCGTATTGCGCGCTAAATGCGTAATAGCGCCGGATATGTCGCCGTATATTTCGCGAATAGCATCACCACGCACGCCTCCCACGCCG
>NZ_JBAIYR010000716.1:0-438 GCF_036763145.1 Desulfovibrio sp. 1188_IL3213
CGTGCTGATCGGTGACGGTATAGGTGAAGGTTTCACTCAACTGGCTGCCCACGCCCAGTTGCTGGACGGCAGACAGGGCGTTGTTGAGGCTGTAGCTGTAACTGCCGTCAGCCAGCAGGGTGAACGAACCGTACTGACCGGGGGTTGCGGACTGGGACAGAAAGCTCACCGTATCCCCGGCGTCCACATCCGCAGGCGTGGGAAGCGAGCCGCTGATACCGGCCTGATCCTCATTGATGGCCGCCACGGCAGCGCTGACCTGCGGGGCGTCGTTGGTTCCGTGGATAGTGATGGTGATGGTGTTGGACGCGGTTGCGCCGTGCTGATCGGTGACGGTATAGGTGAAGGTTTCACTCAACTGGCTGCCCACGCCCAGTTGCTGGACGGCAGACAGGGCGTTGTTGAGGCTGTAGCTGTAACTGCCGTCAGCCAGCAGGG
>NZ_JBAIYR010000717.1:0-438 GCF_036763145.1 Desulfovibrio sp. 1188_IL3213
CGTGCTGATCGGTGACGGTATAGGTGAAGGTTTCACTCAACTGGCTGCCCACGCCCAGTTGCTGGACGGCAGACAGGGCGTTGTTGAGGCTGTAGCTGTAACTGCCGTCAGCCAGCAGGGTGAACGATCCGTACTGGCCGGGGGTTGCGGACTGGGACAGAAAGCTCACCGTATCCCCGGCGTCCACATCCGCAGGCGTGGGAAGCGAGCCGCTGATGCCGGCCTGATCCTCATTGATGGCCGCCACGGCGGCGCTGACCTGCGGGGCGTCGTTGGTTCCGTGGATAGTGATGGTTATGGTGTTGGACGCTGTTGCGCCGTGCTGATCGGTGACGGTATAGGTGAAGGTTTCACTCAACTGGCTGCCCACGCCCAGTTGCTGGACGGCAGACAGGGCGTTGTTGAGGCTGTAGCTGTAACTGCCGTCAGCCAGCAGGG
>NZ_JBAIYR010000718.1:0-418 GCF_036763145.1 Desulfovibrio sp. 1188_IL3213
ACGGGCATTGCAGCGCGGGATCGCCACTTAGCGTCCCGCTCGCAAAGCACGCGCCAGCTTCAAGACAGCGCCAGACCTGACACCACATGGCAGCTACAAAATGTGCGAAAAATTCTGGACACTACCACTTACTTACTTCACGTTCATCAAGCCATCTATCCAAGCTCTTTTCTCTGAGCACAGCGTCTTTTTCGTTCATTTCCCTGTTCCTCCACAAAAATTCTCACGAGTACTCTGAGTGTACGCTATGGGCAATGACGCCGATTTTTTTAAAACGGCGAGGGCGCATGCTCTAGGCACTGTAGTCACGAGATTGTTTAGATTTGCTTTTTCTGTCATACTCTTCGCACAGCGAGGTGATTATGACAACTCCAGCACATCGGCGACATGACATTTCTGATGAGGTATGGGAAAAGCT
>NZ_JBAIYR010000719.1:0-406 GCF_036763145.1 Desulfovibrio sp. 1188_IL3213
TCTGGCGGCTGCGTGAGCAGACGTTCGCTACGGAGGCGTAAGCGCAGTTTATCTGCGCGGTTAAACGCCGAAGTGAGCGTGCCTTAAACTTTGAGAATGTATATTCTCAAAGTTAATCTGCTCTAGGCGTTTAGAGCAGTTAACGAATGAAACGAGTCAACTGTTCTGCAATGATTTTCTTGAAAATCCTTGCCACGAAATGCGAGAAGGCAGGATTTTGCCTGCCATAAGCGAGCATTTCAAGTGTTAAATTCTCTAGACAGTGTCGTCACGAGATGGATTTCCTTGGTATATCAAGGAGAACGAGCCTTTTATGCAGGGAGTGTACTCTTATGGTACTCGACCGGAATAAAAGGCGAAGTTCGACGCAGAGATACCTGGAAAGGCGCTCGTGACGACACTGTCT
>NZ_JBAIYR010000720.1:0-384 GCF_036763145.1 Desulfovibrio sp. 1188_IL3213
CTTGCGCTGCAAAAGCCCTACAGCAGGGCGAATCTCGCTGCTGCATGCGCAACTGCACCTGCCTTTGCCCCGCAGGACAACCGCGCAAATAAATTGCGCTTGCATCTTTGCGGCGGGCGTCTGCTCAGATAACGTACGGTATTTTTCGCACATTCCCAAAATGGAAGCAGCCCTTCATGTCGGTTAGGTTTGGTTATGACCAAACAACCACCAAACCAGCATGAGGGCTACAAATGAAAGCTACCAAGGGGCACGGAAAAAAGAAAGTTCCGGTTGTCGTCGTAGATGAGCAGGAGTTGCGATCGCAAGTGTCCGAGGTTGTGCGACAAAGCGTTGAGGAGACATTGAACGGCTTGCTTGATGCCGAAGCGGATGCCTTGTGCC
>NZ_JBAIYR010000721.1:0-380 GCF_036763145.1 Desulfovibrio sp. 1188_IL3213
GTGCTCCTTGGTAGCTTTCATTTGTAGCCCTCATGCTGGTTTGGTGGTTGTTTGGTCATAACCAAACCTAACCGACATGAAGGGCTACTTCCATTTTGGGAATGTGCGAAAAATACCGTACGTTATCTAGCCAAGTGCTGCCTGGCGTCTTTGTCGATTATAAAAAACCTCAATATACTCACTTATATCCGTAATGGCTTCAGCCTGTGAGCGATAGCTTTTGCGATGGACCAACTCATTTTTCAACAAGCCACAGAAGCTTTCCATGGGTGCGTTGTCGTAACAATCCCCTTTTTTGCTCATGGAGCAGACCAGACCGTATGAGCGGAGTCTTTCTTGGTAGGCTGCGCTGCAATACTGGCTGCCGCGATCCGAATGCA
>NZ_JBAIYR010000722.1:0-373 GCF_036763145.1 Desulfovibrio sp. 1188_IL3213
TCAACCAAACCAGGGGGCTGCTCGCCGAGTATGGTATCGTTATCCGGCAAGGTATTTGTGCCGTTCGCACCCAACTGCCAGCGCTCATCGCAGACGAGGAAAACGACCTCTCTACCCTTATGCGCCGAAATTTGGCTTCGCTTTATGAAGCCCTGTGTTTTCTCGATGAGCGGATCCTTGAACAGGACAAGATGCTTAAGGCCGTGGCCAAAGAAAATGAAGCTTGTCAACGCCTGATGCAGGTGCCTGGCATCGGTATCATGACCGCCACTATCCTGCTGACTATTGCCGGTGTGGCCTCGAATTTCAAAAATGGCAGGGAATTTGCCGCATTTCTGGGGCTTGTACCGCGTCAAAACTCCACCGGAGGCAA
>NZ_JBAIYR010000723.1:0-369 GCF_036763145.1 Desulfovibrio sp. 1188_IL3213
GTAAATGCTCTAACGCTGCACGAAAGTGCAGCGCGCCACAATGTGGCGTGGATTCAGCCGAAAATCGCACTTTTCGGCTGAATGAACACTTTGAAATGTGAAGCATTTCAAAGTTAATCTCCTCTAGAGCAATTTAACTTTTAAATTGCTCGGACGGCTGCGTGAGCAGACGTTCGCTACGGAGGCGTAAGCGCAGTTTATCTGCGCGGTTAAACGCCGAAGTGAGCGTGCCTTAAACTTTAAGAATGTATATTCTCAAAGTTAATCTGCTCTAGAGCATTTTACCTTTGAAAAAGTGTAAATGCTCTACATCTAGACAGTGTCGTCACGAGCGCGCACAATGTGGCGTGGATTCAGCTGAAAATCACA
>NZ_JBAIYR010000724.1:0-363 GCF_036763145.1 Desulfovibrio sp. 1188_IL3213
AACAGGCCAACACGTACATTGTCAACGCTTTGTCCAGTCACGGCGTAGACGATCTGCTTCCCGCCCACGGCGCGGTGCTGCATGCGCTTTTCGAGGCTGGCCCTTTGAAGATGAACGAATTGGCGGATGATCGTCCTGAGACATAGGTCACCTCTTTAGAGCAGATCAACTTTGAGAATGCACATTTTCAAAATTTACTTCGGCGCTTAACCGCGCAAGTAAATAGCTCTGCTGTTTTCGCGGCAGTCGTTGGCGAGCCTGCGAGCCTTACGAATGGCGACAGTGGTTGTGTGGAAACAAACCGCTCGTTACACATGGTGTCTGCAAGCGTAATTTCCCGCGTTACAACTCCTGAAGCATCCG
>NZ_JBAIYR010000725.1:0-337 GCF_036763145.1 Desulfovibrio sp. 1188_IL3213
CACGGGCATTGCAGCGCGGGATCGCCACTTAGCGTCCCGCTCGCAAAGCACGCGCCAGCTTCAAGACAGCGCCAGACCTGACACCACATGGCAGCTACAAAATGTGCGAAAAATTCTGGACACTACCCCGTTGAGAGGCAGACCCGGCGGATTAGGCGGAACGTTCAGAAAGCGAAGAAAAGATTGCTGCAAACACGGGGCGAAGAAAGAATAAAAAAGGAACCCCCCGGCCTAGCCGGGGGTTCTTCATATGCGCCTGTAAGGCTTTCTTACCAGCCGCGCCCTAACAGGCGCACGGGCGATCTGACATTTGCATTTCTGTTACTTGCGGCCCGTA
>NZ_JBAIYR010000726.1:0-301 GCF_036763145.1 Desulfovibrio sp. 1188_IL3213
TCAACCAAACCAGGGGGCTGCTCGCCGAGTATGGTATCGTTATCCGGCAAGGTATTTGTGCCGTTCGCACCCAACTGCCAGCGCTCATCGCAGACGAGGAAAACGACCTCTCTACCCTTATGCGCCGGAATTTGGCTTCGCTTTATGAAGCCCTGTGTTTTCTCGATGAACGGGTCCTTGAACAGGACAAGATGCTTAAGGCCGTGGCCAAAGAAAATGAAGCTTGTCAACGCCTGATGCAGGTGCCTGGCATCGGTATCATGACCGCCACTATCCTGCTGACTATTGCCGGTGTGGCCTC
>NZ_JBAIYR010000727.1:0-299 GCF_036763145.1 Desulfovibrio sp. 1188_IL3213
GCACGCCCGCGTAGCCGGGCTTGTCGTCATAGTTGGCGATGATGATGTTGCCGCAGTCCTCCACCTTCAGGATGGGCATGCCGTAAATGGGCGTGCCTTCGGCAGTGTTGGCGGCGGGGTTCACAACGTCGTTGGCTCCCACCACGATGACGAGGTCGGACTCCGCAAACAAGGGGTTCACCGTGTCCATTTCAAGCAGGTGCTCGTAGTCCACGTTGGCTTCGGCAAGCAGCACGTTCATGTGGCCCGGCATGCGGCCGGCCACCGGATGGATGCCGTAGCTCACCCTGGCGCCCTTG
>NZ_JBAIYR010000728.1:0-279 GCF_036763145.1 Desulfovibrio sp. 1188_IL3213
TTTTGGGGGGAATCTCAAGCAACATGTGGATGTGATCAGGACAACACTCTGCCTCAACTATTTTCACATCTTTCCATTCGCACAATTTCCGCAGAATTTCGCCTATTGCTCTTTTCTTTTCACCATAGAACACCTGTCGGCGATACTTAGGGGCAAAAACAATGTGATATTTACAGTTCCAGCGCGTGTGGGCTAAGCTTTTCGTGTCACCCATCGTGACCTCCTTTTGATTTGTTGACTCGCAGTTGCCAGACCGCGAGATTTTTTAACAAATCAAAA
>NZ_JBAIYR010000729.1:0-261 GCF_036763145.1 Desulfovibrio sp. 1188_IL3213
TGAGGGGTATGGAGGCCTTGAACGCCGGCAGCAACGATGTGTCTGTGGAAGGACAGGGCAACATCACGGTTACGGGCCAGCAGTTCGGCGTCGGAGCCCTCAACCAGAGTTCCAACAATACGCTCACAGCCGAGCAAGGCGCGATTACCGTCACCGCCAGCGACGGCGAGGCCCTGCTGGCCGCTGACGGCAGCAATGAAGTGACCGGCAGGAATGTGGACATCTCCGGCTCCACCTCAGGCCTCAACGCCAGCGGCGTGG
>NZ_JBAIYR010000730.1:0-259 GCF_036763145.1 Desulfovibrio sp. 1188_IL3213
GCTCGAAATCCTCACGCACGAAATCTAAACGGGATATACAAAATGTATACGAATGTATTTAAATGGACAGGATGTATATTCTTAATAGCCTGATATTATTGACTGGCTTGGCTTAGAGATTCCGGCCCTTTTATGGCATTCAAGAGGCCGTCAGTTCAATTCTGTCCAGCTCCACCAGATAGGTAATCAAAACCCCCGATCATCGGAAGATGGTCGGGGGTTTTTGCGTTTTACAAATTATTGAGGCCAATGCGTTGAC
>NZ_JBAIYR010000731.1:0-255 GCF_036763145.1 Desulfovibrio sp. 1188_IL3213
ATGGTAAGCTCAGTTGGTCGCCAAGCTTGTCTGACCCAAGCTGATGCTTAATGTAGTCCTGAATCTTGGCTTTGTTTTTACCTACCGTATCAACATAATATCCACGGCACCAAAATTCTCGATTGCGGTATTTGAATTTCAAGTCGCCGAATTGTTCGTAGATCATCAGGCTGCTTTTACCCTTTAGGTAGCCCATAAAACTTGAGACACTCATTTTGGGGGGAATCTCAAGCAACATGTGGATGTGATCAGGAC
>NZ_JBAIYR010000732.1:0-255 GCF_036763145.1 Desulfovibrio sp. 1188_IL3213
AATAAGAAAGCGTCTCATCACAGCCAGATTCCAGTGTTCTGGCTGCTTTTTCAAGATGCTGCGCCCGGAGCTTTTGGGCCACATCTACCATTTTGCGGCGCGCAGCTTCTTTGTCCTCCTGAGCATGGATCGCTTTGAGCATCAGAGCAACCTCTTTGGCCTTACCGCGCGGAACCGCATGCAGCACGTTGCGATAAAAGTGCACAACGCACCGTTGCCACTTGGCATTGGGGTAAAATTCTCCAAGCGCCTCCA
>NZ_JBAIYR010000733.1:0-255 GCF_036763145.1 Desulfovibrio sp. 1188_IL3213
TATGCCTCGCACGGCATCAGAGTGGAGCGTGTGCTTACGGACAATGGCGCTTGCTACAAGTCTTGGAAGTTCCGCGATGCCTGCCGCGAGCTTGGCATAAAGCACAAGCGCACCCGGCCTTACCGACTACAGACCAATGGTAAGGCGGAACGCTTCATCAGGACGGCATTGAACGAGTGGGCATACGCCGAAACGTACACCCACTCATGGAAAAGGACAGCCAACTTGTCCATATGGACGCATCACTACAACTAT
>NZ_JBAIYR010000734.1:0-255 GCF_036763145.1 Desulfovibrio sp. 1188_IL3213
CTTTGCGCAGGCTTGGCTGCTCCCGGCTTTCTTCTTTGGAGAAAAAAGAGCCGATACGGCGTTATCAATGGGAGAAGCCGGGCCAGATGCTCCACCTGGACATCAAGCGTCTCGGCAAAATTGATGGTGTTGGGCATAGGAAGGCGGGGACGCGGCAAGTGCGTCGGCGGCGGCCAGGTTGGGAATATTTGCATGTATGTGTGGATGACGCCTCCAGGGCAGCATATACGGCCATACTGCCGGATGAAACCGCCG
>NZ_JBAIYR010000735.1:0-255 GCF_036763145.1 Desulfovibrio sp. 1188_IL3213
GTTCGCCCGTCCCGGAGTTGGTCATGCATAAAATCCATTGACCATACCTGATTAGCAGACTCCGGTACGCTTAATTCCTCAGGTTTATCACGCTTGAGACGTTTTCGAGGCTTGATGCGCAAGTTCAACTCCAACTCTCGGTAAATTCGATACACGCGCTTATGGTTCCAGGCATACCCTTTTACGTTACGCAAATAGAGAAAACAGAGACCAAATCCCCAGTTGCGCTGCACTTGCGCCAGTCCAAGAAGAAGC
>NZ_JBAIYR010000736.1:0-255 GCF_036763145.1 Desulfovibrio sp. 1188_IL3213
GGCGGGCGATGCAAGCGCGCCGCCTTCGTCAATGCAGCCAAGACAAGTCCGGTGTCCATACGTTCGGCCAGGCTGAAGCCGACAATTTCCCGACTGTGTAAATCCTTGATTCCGGCAAGATATACCCTGCCCTGCCGTGTGGGGATATAGGTTATGTCACTCACCCACACGCGGTTGTGTTCGCCCGGCGCGAAGTTACGGTTTAAAAGATTGGGAGCGACCGCCAGCGCGTGATTTGATTCCGTGGTGCGGATA
>NZ_JBAIYR010000737.1:0-255 GCF_036763145.1 Desulfovibrio sp. 1188_IL3213
GCTCTTTTGGCCATCTCAACGCGTTGAGATGGCCTCACCAATTTTTTTCAAGGGCTTCCTGCAAGACATCGTGGCGGAGTTGGACATCGGCATACATCCGCTTCAGACGGGCATTTTCTTTTTCCAGATCTTTCATTCGTGCCATCATGGATGCATCCATACCGCCGAACCTGGCGCGCCATTTATAAAAAGACGCACTACTCATGCCGTACTCGCGGCAAAGTTCTGGAACGGGCACCCCATTTTCGGCCTGTT
>NZ_JBAIYR010000738.1:0-255 GCF_036763145.1 Desulfovibrio sp. 1188_IL3213
CGGCGGTTTCATCCGGCAGTATGGCCGTATATGCTGCCCTGGAGGCGTCATCCACACATACATGCAAATATTCCCAACCTGGCCGCCGCCGACGCACTTGCCGCGTCCCCGCCTTCCTATGCCCAACGCCATCAATTTTGCCGAGACGCTTGATGTCCAGGTGGAGCATCTGGCCCGGCTTCTCCCATTGATAACGCCGTATCGGCTCTTTTTTCTCCAAAGAAGAAAGCCGGGAGCAGCCAAGCCTGCGCAAAG
>NZ_JBAIYR010000739.1:0-255 GCF_036763145.1 Desulfovibrio sp. 1188_IL3213
TTGCCTCCGGTGGAGTTTTGACGCGGTACAAGCCCCAGAAATGCGGCAAATTCCCTGCCATTTTTGAAATTCGAGGCCACACCGGCAATAGTCAGCAGGATAGTGGCGGTCATGATACCGATGCCAGACACCTGCATCAGGCGTTGACAAGCTTCATTTTCTTTGGCCACGGCCTTAAGCATCTTGTCCTGTTCAAGGATCCGCTCATCGAGAAAACACAGGGCTTCATAAAGCGAAGCCAAATTTCGGCGCATA
>NZ_JBAIYR010000740.1:0-255 GCF_036763145.1 Desulfovibrio sp. 1188_IL3213
CCGTCAAAAAGATGGTTGCCGACGGCGCCACGGTTCTTGTTGAAAAGGGCGCGGGCGACGGCGCTTTCTTTGCCGACAGCGCCTATGTTGAGGCCGGCGGCAAGATCATCGACGATGTTCAGGAAATTTTTGCCAAGGCTGACGTTATCCTGAAGGTGAAAGAGCCTCTGTTCAACGACAAGGTGAACAAGCACGAAGCGGAAATGGTGCGTGACGGTCAGTACCTGATCACCTTCCTGCACCCTGCGGCTCCCG
>NZ_JBAIYR010000741.1:0-255 GCF_036763145.1 Desulfovibrio sp. 1188_IL3213
CACGATAAGAGCCTGGCACTTATGTATTCCGGGCCGTTATCGCAGCGAATTTCTTGCGGGCAGCCACGCCACTCGATGATTTGCTCCAGTGTTCGCACCACGCGTTCGGCTGGAAGCGAGAAGTCTAGCTCAATCCCAAGCCCTTCACGGTTAAAGTCGTCAATAACGTTCAACAGCCTGATCGTTCGCCCGTCCCGGAGTTGGTCATGCATAAAATCCATTGACCATACCTGATTAGCAGACTCCGGTACGCTT
>NZ_JBAIYR010000742.1:0-255 GCF_036763145.1 Desulfovibrio sp. 1188_IL3213
GGATCGAACCGACGACCCCCGGCTTGCAAAGCCGGTGCTCTCCCAGCTGAGCTACAGCCCCGGTGTATTCCTGAATAAGTGGTGGGCCTGGAAAGACTTGAACTTTCGACCTCACGCTTATCAGGCGCGCGCTCTAACCACCTGAGCTACAGGCCCCTGCTTGGTCCTTTTCGGCTCTGGCGGCGTCAGCCCTCACGGTCGCCCTGGTCACGTATGTTTTGATACGCTTCCGGCGTCGACCGCTCGGCTTCCTTG
>NZ_JBAIYR010000743.1:0-255 GCF_036763145.1 Desulfovibrio sp. 1188_IL3213
TCTTGGTGCGGTAACCGCGACCCATCTTGCCGGTTCGACCTTTTTCACGCTTCTGGGGGCTCTTGCCGTGGCAATGGCTATTGTCAACGTTTTCGGCGGATTCGACATCACCAATAAAATGCTCCGCATGGTCGCCGGGAAAAAGAAGTAGCCCTTCTCTGACCTCTGCATCAACCATAAACCGGAAGAAAGGGTTGCTGTGAAATGAATGCGATAACCTACAACATCATAGCCGGAATTCTTGTGGCGTCAGTG
>NZ_JBAIYR010000744.1:0-255 GCF_036763145.1 Desulfovibrio sp. 1188_IL3213
CGGCCTGTATGCCGGAACGCCGGGCGCGGAACAGGCCGCGCCCGGCGTTCTTTAATGATTAAAGGCCCATTGCTTCACGCGCGCCCCGATGGACAATCTGCTTGTCAATGGTGCTCAGCGTGGATTCAATGATGGGGTCGGTCCTGTCCAGCACGATCTTGCCGTCCTGAGCCAGGAACGAAAGCAGCTGGAACACGTTGTTGGCAAACATCCACGTGGAGCTTGTGGGCATCATGCCGGGGATGTTCTTGGTGC
>NZ_JBAIYR010000745.1:0-255 GCF_036763145.1 Desulfovibrio sp. 1188_IL3213
TCACCGTGTCCATTTCAAGCAGGTGCTCGTAGTCCACGTTGGCTTCGGCAAGCAGCACGTTCATGTGGCCCGGCATGCGGCCGGCCACCGGATGGATGCCGTAGCTCACCCTGGCGCCCTTGCTTTCCAGCAGGTCGGCAAGCTGTTTGACCTTGTACTGCGCCTGGGCAAGCGCCATGCCGTAACCGGGGACAATAACCACCTTTTTGGCGTTCTGCACAAGCTTTGCGGCGGCGGCTTCCTTGCTGTCCGCGT
>NZ_JBAIYR010000746.1:0-254 GCF_036763145.1 Desulfovibrio sp. 1188_IL3213
ACGCCGCAAACTGGGCCTCGTCTGTAAGCGCAAACGGCGGGTTATCCGCACCACGGAATCAAATCACGCGCTGGCGGTCGCTCCCAATCTTTTAAACCGTAACTTCGCGCCGGGCGAACACAACCGCCGTGTGGGTGAGTGACATAACCTATATCCCCACACGGCAGGGCTGGGTATATCTTGCCGGAATCAAGGATTTACACAGTCGGGAAATTGTCGGCTTCAGCCTGGCCGAACGTATGGACACCGGACTT
>NZ_JBAIYR010000747.1:0-253 GCF_036763145.1 Desulfovibrio sp. 1188_IL3213
AGAGCAATAGGCGAAATTCTGCGGAAATTGTGCGAATGGAAAGATGTGAAAATAGTTGAGGCAGAGTGTTGTCCTGATCACATCCACATGTTGCTTGAGATTCCCCCCAAAATGAGTGTCTCAAGTTCATTGCTGTCCGGCTAAGGGTTAAGAAAAAAGTCCAAAATCTCAATGCGATGTGGTATAAAGAGTTTGCGAAAAACTTTGCCACACAAGGAGATTTTGGACATGAGTCACCATAATACACTTTTCT
>NZ_JBAIYR010000748.1:0-252 GCF_036763145.1 Desulfovibrio sp. 1188_IL3213
AAAACCACAGCAGAATGCCTACATCGAGCGCTACAACCGAACAGTTCGTTATGATTGGCTGAATCAGTATATCTTTGAATCCCTGGAAGAAATACAGGGATTTGCTACGGCCTGGCTGTGGACATATCATTGCTGTCCGGCTAAGGGTTAAGAAAAAAGTCCAAAATCTCAATGCGATGTGGTATAAAGAGTTTGCGAAAAACTTTGCCACACAAGGAGATTTTGGACATGAGTCACCATAATACACTTTTC
>NZ_JBAIYR010000749.1:0-251 GCF_036763145.1 Desulfovibrio sp. 1188_IL3213
TTCCAGCTCTTTCATTCGTGCCATCATGGATGCATCCATACCGCCGAACCTGGCGCGCCATTTATAAAAAGACGCACTACTCATGCCGTACTCACGGCAAAGTTCTGGAACGGGCACCCCATTTTCGGCCTGTTTTAAAATCGCCAAGATTTGACTGTCCGTGAAGCGTGACTTTTTCATTGTAAAATCTCCAGATTGCTTATTCTCGGAAATTCTACTTTGAAATGCTACTTTTTTCTGGGGGGATTACC
>NZ_JBAIYR010000750.1:0-251 GCF_036763145.1 Desulfovibrio sp. 1188_IL3213
TACCGTATCAACATAATATCCACGGCACCAAAATTCTCGATTGCGCTATTTGAATTTCAAGTCGCCGAATTGTTCGTAGATCATCAGGCTGCTTTTACCCTTTAGGTAGCCCATAAAACTTGAGACATTGCTGTCCGGCTAAGCACCCAATTCTAATAGGCTGAGATGTTGAAGATTATCTTTTCTTCGCCGTCGTGGATTCAGGAGTTCTTCCAGAGACGCCGAACCGAGCAGGTTGAGCTGGATGAGTT
>NZ_JBAIYR010000751.1:0-250 GCF_036763145.1 Desulfovibrio sp. 1188_IL3213
AAGAGTGTAGTATGATGGCTCAAGTCCAAAATCTCCTTGTGTGGCAAGTTGTTGTGGTAACTTCTTATACCACATACTGCTGAGATTTTGGACTTTTTTGTTACCCCTTAGCCGGACAGCAATGATTTGGTCTCTGTTTTCTCTATTTGCGTAACGTAAAAGGGTATGCCTGGAACCATAAGCGCGTGTATCGAATTTACCGAGAGTTGGAGCTGAACTTGCGCATCAAGCCTCGAAAACGTCTCAAGCG
>NZ_JBAIYR010000752.1:0-247 GCF_036763145.1 Desulfovibrio sp. 1188_IL3213
TTGTTGACTCGCAGTTGCCAGACCGCGAGATTTTTTAACAAATCAAAAGGAGTTTTACTCACTTGGGCAAAGCTATAAGCTTTTTAGAACCCCCCGCCTAGCGGGGGGTTTTCTAGTTACAAAAAGGAACCCCCCGGCCTAGCCGGGGGTTCTTCATATGCGCCTGTAAGGCTTTCTTACCAGCCGCGCCCTAACAGGCGCACGGGCGATCTGACATTTGCATTTCTGTTACTTGCGGCCCGTAAAC
>NZ_JBAIYR010000753.1:0-243 GCF_036763145.1 Desulfovibrio sp. 1188_IL3213
CGGCTGCGTGAGCAGACGTTCGCTACGGAGGCGTAAGCGCAGTTTATCTGCGCGGTTAAACGCCGAAGTGAGCGTGCCTTAAACTTTGAGAATGTATATTCTCAAAGTTAATCTGCTCTAGATGTAGTGTTTCTATAGGTTGTTCACCCTCCCCAAATCGGTAAAGCTGGAGTTACCAAACAACAGCAAACCGAGTGAGGGAAAGGGTGAACAGCCATAAGAATGCCAAACTGACGGTTCGTA
>NZ_JBAIYR010000754.1:0-233 GCF_036763145.1 Desulfovibrio sp. 1188_IL3213
TCTGGCGACTGCGCGAGCAGACGCCCGCCGCGAAGGCGTAAGCGCAATTTATTTGCGCGGTTAAACGCCGAAGCGAGCGTGTTTTAAACTTTGAAAATGTATATTTTCAAAGTTAATCTGCTCTAGACAGTGTCGTCACGAGATGAATTTCCTTGGTATATCAAGGAGAACGAGCCTTTTATGCAGGGAGTGTACTCTTATGGTACTCGACCGGAATAAAAGGCGAAGTTCGA
>NZ_JBAIYR010000755.1:0-229 GCF_036763145.1 Desulfovibrio sp. 1188_IL3213
ACTTCGCCTTTTATTCCGGTCGAGTACCATAAGAGTACACTCCCTGCATAAAAGGCTCGTTCTCCTTGATATACCAAGGAAATTCATCTCGTGACGACACTGTCTAGAGCAGATTAACTTTGAGAATATACATTCTCAAAGTTTAAGGCACGCTCACTTCGGCGTTTAACCGCGCAGATAAACTGCGCTTACGCCTCCGTAGCGAACGTCTGCTCACGCAGCCGCCAGA
>NZ_JBAIYR010000756.1:0-217 GCF_036763145.1 Desulfovibrio sp. 1188_IL3213
GATTTGGTCTCTGTTTTCTCTATTTGCGTAACGTAAAAGGGTATGCCTGGAACCATAAGCGCGTGTATCGAATTTACCGAGAGTTGGAGCTGAACTTGCGCATCAAGCCTCGAAAACGTCTCAAGCGTGATAAACCTGAGGAATTAAGCGTACCGGAGTCTGCTAATCAGGTATGGTCAATGGATTTTATGCATGACCAACTCCGGGACGGGCGAAC
>NZ_JBAIYR010000757.1:0-214 GCF_036763145.1 Desulfovibrio sp. 1188_IL3213
TCTTTCATTCGTGCCATCATGGATGCATCCATACCGCCGAACCTGGCGCGCCATTTATAAAAAGACGCACTACTCATGCCGTACTCGCGGCAAAGTTCTGGAACGGGCACCCCATTTTCGGCCTGTTTTAAAATCGCCAAGATTTGACTGTCCGTGAAGCGTGACTTTTTCATTGTAAAATCTCCAGATTGCTTATTCTCGGAAATTCTACTTT
>NZ_JBAIYR010000758.1:0-211 GCF_036763145.1 Desulfovibrio sp. 1188_IL3213
TATCCGCACCACGGAATCAAATCACGCGCTGGCGGTCGCTCCCAATCTTTTAAACCGTAACTTCGCGCCGGGCGAACACAACCGCGTGTGGGTGAGTGACATAACCTATATCCCCACACGGCAGGGCTGGGTATATCTTGCCGGAATCAAGGATTTACACAGTCGGGAAATTGTCGGCTTCAGCCTGGCCGAACGTATGGACACCGGACTT
>NZ_JBAIYR010000759.1:0-209 GCF_036763145.1 Desulfovibrio sp. 1188_IL3213
AAGCGTACCGGAGTCTGCTAATCAGGTATGGTCAATGGATTTTATGCATGACCAACTCCGGGACGGGCGAACGATCAGGCTGTTGAACGTTATTGACGACTTTAACCGTGAAGGGCTTGGGATTGAGATAGACTTCTCGCTTCCAGCCGAACGCGTGGTGCGAACACTGGAGCAAATCATCGAGTGGCGTGGCTGCCCGCAAGAAATTC
>NZ_JBAIYR010000760.1:0-205 GCF_036763145.1 Desulfovibrio sp. 1188_IL3213
TTGCCTGACATTTCAGGTCAGTGAATGCTGCTATCGCTATGAACATAAGCTTTCTGACGAGAACAGCCTGATTGCTGAGCTTCTTCTTGGACTGGCGCAAGTGCAGCGCAACTGGGGATTTGGTCTCTGTTTTCTCTATTTGCGTAACGTAAAAGGGTATGCCTGGAACCATAAGCGCGTGTATCGAATTTACCGAGAGTTGGAG